>JASLBX010000598.1 GCA_030146385.1 Jiangellaceae bacterium
GTCAGGGGCTGCTCACACGGTCCAGGTTGCGGACGTTCTGGAGGGAACCACCCAGCAGCTCAGTGCGGGCCCCTGACCTTCTACGACGATCGCGCCCACGTAGCCGGCGGCAGGAGCGAGCTCCCGCGTTGCCCAGCAGTCCGTCACCGCCGGGTCGCCGTCGACCGCGCGCAGGGCACAGGGTTCTCTGAGTGCCACCGAGACCTCGACGTCCGCGAGCGGCCGGGTGAGGCCTTCGCCCACCGCCTTGACGTAGGCCTCCTTCATCACCCATCCGCGCAAGAGGGCGCGGTCCCGGTCGCGGTCGGCAAGGCTCCCGAGCTCGGCGCGCTCCCGGGGCGAGAAGCACAGCTCCGCGATGGTGGCGGCCTCGGAGAGGCCGCGGACGGCCTCGACGTCGACGCCCACGCGCCGTGCCCGCGCGAAGGCGTAGAGGGCCAGCGGGCCTGACGATGAGCAGTTGAAGCGGACCGGGGCGCCCGCGGCGGGCGGAGCCAGCTCGGGCTTGTTGTTGAAGCCGGCCGTGAAGGTCAGCGTGTGTGGGGGACGATCCACGTAGCCGGCCAGCAGGCGTCGCAGGAGCCCGCGGCGGATGAGGAACCGCCGGCGATCCCGTGAGGCGACGAACCCGCTGGCCCGGTCTCGCTCCTCGGGAGACAGCGTGTCAGCGAGCTGATCGGCCGGCCATCGGGGCTCGTCGAGGAGCACGCGCCAGACGTGGACGTCGTGTGGGCCGAGGACCGGGACTGCCGCCGGGGCACGCCACGTCGCAGGCAGCCCACCCGACCGTGCGACGGCCGCGACGGTCGCACAGGTCGGGGGCCAGCACCCGCTCACGAGGTCACGAGCTCCGCCTCCTCGCAGCAGGCACGCAGCTGCTCTGCCAGCTCTCCGACGTGAGGGGGCCGGAGCATCGTGTAGTGATCGCCGGGGACGGTGCGACGGGACAGCCCGCCGGTCGCGAGGGTCTCCCAGGTGGCGTCGAGATCCGCGGCACCGGCGTGCGCTTCGATCAGCGTGACGTGACCCTCGTAGGGCTCGGGCTGATAGTCGCGCATGGCCCGCATGTTGTGGGTGAACACGCGCAGCTGCCGGCTCAGCGTCGCGAGGTCGACGTCCGGTGGGAGCAGGTTCGTCGCGCGTGCCTGCTCGAGCGCGCAGGCGAGCTGCTCGTCGGGGCTCAACTGCCAGAACTCCGCCACGGACACGGTGAGCTCGTCGGGCGAGAGGCCGAGGTCGGCGACGAAGTCGCGCAGCAGGCCCGTTTGATCCGCCATGGCCTCGTCCGCCATGGGCAGGCCCCGCCGCGCGTCCAACACCGCCAGCAGCGCGACCTCCTGCCCCACCGCTTCGAGCTGCCGGGCCATCTCGAAGGCGACCACCCCGCCCATCGACCAGCCGCCGAGGAGGTACGGGCCCGCCGGCTGGACGGCGCGGAGCGCTTCCAGGTAGTCGGCCGCCATTGCCTCGATGCGCTCGTGGGGATCCTCGCCCTCGCGCAGCCCCACCGCCTCGAGCGCGTGGAAGGGCCGCTGCTCGCCCAGGGCCCGCGCCAGTTCGAGGTAGCAGAACACCGTCCCGCTCACGGGATGGACGCAGAAGAACGAGCGCTGCCCACCGCGAGGCTGCACGGTCACGAGCGGGGAGCGGGTGGGGCCCCGCTCCCGGAGCCGGCACGCGAGTCGTTCGATCGTGCGCTCCCCGATCAGGCTGGAGACCGGCAGGTCAGGACCGAACGCATCGTGGATGCGCGCGATCGCCCGCATGGCCAGGAGCGAATGGCCGCCGAGCTCGAAGAAGTCGTCCGTGACCCCGACGGTGCGGTCAGGGAACAGCGACTCCCAGAGCTGCACCAACTGGAGCTCCACCGCGTCGCGGGGCCCGACGAATCCGTCGGCCGGGGTGGGTGCGAGCGCCTCGCTGGCCAGCTGTGTCCGGTCCACCTTCCCGCCGGGGGTGCGCGGCAGCTCATCGCGCGCCACGAACGCGCTCGGGATCATCGGCGCGGGCAACCGATGCGCCGCGTGATCCTGCAGGTCGGTGGAGCTCGGGGCCGGCTCGCCGGCGACGACGAACGCCACCAGGCGGCGCTCGGGAGGAGTGTCCGCCGACGCCACGACGGCGACCTCACGGACCGCAGGGTGCGCGGCGAGCACGACCTCGACCTCGCCGGTCTCCACGCGGACGCCGCGCACCTTCACCTGCTCGTCGATCCGGCCGAGGAACTCGATGCTGCCATCGGCGCGCCAGCGTCCGAGATCTCCGCTGCGGTACAGCCGCGCGCCGGGGAGGGCGCTGAAGGGATCGGGGACGAAGCGCTCCCGGGTCAGCTCAGGCTGGTTGAGGTACCCGCGGGCCAGTCCGACGCCCCCGATATGCAGTTCCCCGGCCACACCGACCGGTACGGGCTGGTGGTGGTCGTCGAGGATGTGCACGGTCGCATTGGCGATGGGATGTCCGATGGGCACGATCATCGCGTCCGGCTCCGGGGCGCAGCGCCAGTGCGTAGTCTCGATCGCCGCCTCGGTGGGACCGTAGACGTGGTGCAGCTCCGCGGAGAGCCGCGCGAAGAAGCGCTGCTGCAGCTCCGGCGTCAGCGACTCCCCGCCGCAGATCACCCGCTGCAGGCTGCGGCAGTCCCTGATCCCCGGCTCCTCAAGCAGCGCGTCCAGCAGCGACGGCACAGCCTGCAGTGTGGTGACCCCCTCTCGGGCGACCTGCCGCAGGAGCGCGGCGCCGTCGTGGTCTGTACCCGGCGCGGCGAGCACCAACCGGGCCCCCGTCGACAGTGGCCCGAACAGCTCCCACACCGACGGATCGAACGTCAGGGCGGTGCGCTGGAGCACCGCGTCGCCCGCCTCCAGCGGGACGGCCCGCTGGCGCCAGCGCAGCTGGTTGACGATCGCGCGGTGCTCGACCATCACACCCTTGGGCTGCCCGGTCGACCCGGAGGTGTAGAGGACGTATGCGAGGTCGTCGACGGCGACCTCGGCAGGGGGCGGCTCCGTCGGCTCGTCCGCGAACTCCTCGCAGCCGGTGTCGACGGCCACGACCGGCGCGGGTTGCGCAGGCAGCGCCTCCGACAGGTGCGGTTGGGTGCACACCGCGGCGACGCCGGCGTCCTCGAGCTGGAACCGCAGCCGCTCCGTCGGGTGGGTCGGGTCGAGCGGCAGGTAGGCACCACCGGCCTTGAGCGCCCCGAGGACGGCGATCACCGCCTCGGGCGATCGCTCCATGCACACCCCGACGATCGCGTCCGGTCCGACGCCGAGCCGGCGCAGGCGGTGGCCGAGCCGGTTCGCCCGCTGGACGAGCTCGGCGTAGGTCAGCGTGACACCGTCGGCAACCACCGCGACAGCGTGCGGGGTCACTCGGGCCTGTGCGTCGACGAGCTCATGCAAGCACTGGGCATCGCCGAGGTCCTCGGCCGTGTCGTTCCACGCCGTCACTACCTTGTGCCGCTCCGCGGCGCTCAACAGTGGCAGGGCCGAGAGGCGGCGATCGGGATCCGCGACGATGCCCTCGAGCAGGGTCTCGAAGTGGGCGAGCAGGCGGTGAGCGGTCGCGGCGTCGAACCGCCCCGTGTCGTATTCAAGCGCTCCGCGCAGCGCCTCCCCGGTGTCGAGGAGCACCGCGAGGTCGGTCACCGCCGTGCCGCTCTCAACCTCCACCGGTCGCAGGTCGAGCCCGGCGACGGACAGGTCCGGGAGCCGCGTGCTGTGCAGCACGAGCATGGCCTGGAACAAGGGGGTGCGTCCCGCGCCGCGCTCGGGGCGCACGGCCTCGACCACCCGCTCGAAGGGCACATCGCGGTGCTCAAGCGCTTCAAGGGTCACCTCCCGGGCGCGCTGCAACAGCTCGCGGAAGCTCGGGTCCCCCGACAGGTCGGTCCGCAGCACGAGCGTGTTCATGAAGCAACCGACGACCGTGTCGGCGTCGGGCTCCCGGATGGATACCGGCGTCGCGACGCAGACGTCGTCCTCTCCCGAGTAGCGCCGCAGCAGCGCCTGGAAGGCAACCAGCAGCGTCATGAACAGCGTGGCCCCCTCCTCACGGCTGAGCTGCTCCAGAGCCGCGGTCAGCTGAGGCGAGAGCTCGAAGCCCTCGTGCGCTCCCCCGTCGGACCGGTCGCCGGGGGGCTCGTGGCCCGGCAGCCGCAACCCGGCCGGGGCGCCGGCGAGCTGGCGGGTCCAGTAGTCGAGCTGGGATCCGACGAGCGCGTCATCGAGTCGCGACCGCTCGCGCTCCACGTAGTCAACGTAGCGGGATGCGGGCGGCGGCAGCGCGGCCGGCCGACCCTCGGAGAGCGCCTCGTAGAGGGTCGCGACCTCGCGCGCGAGCCGGTTCAGCGACCAGGCGTCGCAGGCGATGTGGTGCACGAGGAGCAGCAGCACGTGCTCGTCGGATGCGAGGCGATACAGCACGACGCGGATCAGCAGTCCCCGCTCCAGGTCGAAGGGCTCCCGGATCGCCGCGGTCGCGCGGCGCTGCATCTCGGCCTCGCGCTCCGGCTCTGCCACCTCGCTGAGGTCGACGACCGGCAGGGACAGCGCCGAGGCGGGCTCGAAGCGCTGCACGGGCTCGCCGTCGATGTCACGGAAGGCGGCGCGCAGGATCTCGTGGCGCTCGACGGCCGCGTTGAGACTGCGCTCGAGCGCTGCGACATCGAGCGGGCCCGTGAGCCCGGCGGCGCTGACGACGTTGTACGCGGGGTCGTCCGGCTCGAGGCGGTGCAGGAACCACAGACGGCGCTGCTCGAACGAGAGTAGGTACTCCGCTGACGTCGTGCCGGCGGGCTGCGCTGACTCGACCGCTGCCTCGGCGGGGACGTCGTCGGCCGGCTCGCTTGCCGTCTCGTCCACGAGGACCAGGTCGCCAGCGGCGCGGGCGAGGTCGCGGGAGCTGCCGCCTTCCAGGACCTTGACCACCGGCAGCTGCACCCCGAGGTCGGTCTTGATGGCCGAGGTCAGCTCGACGGCCATGAGCGAATCAAACCCGAGCTCGGTGAGCGGCCGGTCGGGGTCGATCCGCTCCGGTGCGCTGCCGAGCACCCGCGCGACCTTGCCAATCAGGTACTGCGCGATCCGTTCCCGGCGCTCCTGCGGCGGGTCGCTGCCCACGAGCGCGAGAGGGGAATCCTGCGCAGCCTGGCCGTCGTGCTCGCCGGCGCGCGCGGCCTCGGCGGCGAACGCCTCGAAGCGCCTCGACGTTCCCAGGCCGGGGCTGCTCTCCATGACCCGCACCCAATCGACGCGGGCGGCGACCACGTAGGCCGCCTCGCGGCGGAGCAGCGCCTCGAGGGTTTGCACCGCCTGCTCGGGCGTGAACCCGTCCAAGCCGCGACGGCCCATGTATTGGGCGATCTCCGGGTGGCGGGCGACGTAGCCGACGTCGTCGACCGCGCCCCAGCCCACGGTCAGGGCCGGGAGCCCACGCGCCCGCCGGTGCGCGGCCAGGGAGTCGAGGAAGGCGTTCGCCGCCGCGTAGTTGCCCTGCATGGGGTGGCCGAACACCGAGGCGACCGAGGAGAACAGCACGAAGAGCTCGACGGGGTCCTCGGCCGTCAGCCGGTGGAGGTTCCACGCGCCCGCCACCTTGGGGGCGAGCACGGTCCGGAAGCGCTCAGGATCCAGGCGGCCGAGCACGTCGTCGTCAAGCACCATCGCCGTGTGGACCACTCCCTTGAGCGGAGGCTGCTCGCCGCGGATCCGCCCCAGCACTCGCGCCACGTCGGCCTCGCTCGCCGCATCCCCCCGCACGACGTGCACCTCTGCCGACGAGGCTCGCAGGGCCTCGAGCGCGCCGCCGTCGTCCTTCGGCTCGCCCGACCGGCTCATCAGCACGAGATGCCGGGCGCCCTGCCCGACGAGGTGCTCGGCGACGGCCAGCGCGAAACCACCCAGCCCGCCGGTGATCAGGTAGGTCCCGTCCGGCTGGCACAGTGGCGGCGCGCGGTCGGGGGCGACGTCGTAGTGCGGCGCGTCCACGGTGAGAACTACCTTGCCGATGTGGCGGGCCTGGGTCATCAGGCGGAAGGCCTGCTCCGCGTCGGCGAGGTCGAAAAGGGTGCAGGGAGGCGGCGCGTAGGCCCCCTCAGCGACCTGCCGGGTCGCGTCGAGGAGCAGGCGCTTCGCCAGCTCGGGGCGGTCGAGTGCCAGCTGGATGAGATCGACGGCCGTGAACGTGAGGTTGCGCTGGAAGGGCAGCAGCCCGATCTGGCTGTCCTCGTAGATGTCGCGCTTGCCGAGCTCGATGAACCGGCCGTAGGGGCGCAGCAGCTCGAGGCTGGCGCGCATCGCCTCGCCCGCCAGCGAGTTGAGTACGACATCGACGCCCTGGCCTTGCGTGACCTCCCGGACCGTTTCGGCGAACTCGAGCGAGCGGGAGTCCATCACGTGATCGACCCCGAGCGAGCGGAGGTGGTCGCGCTTCTCGGGCGTGCTCGCCGTGGCCAGCACCTCGGCGCCGACGCGCTGGCAGTACTGGACGGCGGCCAGGCCCACGGCACCGGCGGCGGAGTGGATGAGCACCCGCTCGCCGGCGGCGAGGTTCGCGACGTGGCGCAGCGCGTACTCGGCGGTGACGAAGGCGTTGGTGATCGACGCCGCCTCGGCGAACGACAGCGTCGCGGGCTTGGGCACGGTGAGGCTCGTGCGGGCCACCACGCGCGAGCCGTGCGCGCCCCAGGCCAGGGCCACCACCTCGTCGCCGGGCTGGAACTCGTCCACGCCCTGCCCGCAGGCCGTCACCACCCCGCTGCACTCGACGCCCAGGATCCCCGGTTCCGGGTCGGCGGCGAGCGCCGCGTCGGGGAGCATGCCGAGCCCGATGAGCACGTCCCGGAAGTTCACCCCTGAGGCGCGCACCCGGATCGCCACCTCACTGGGACCGGGCTCGCGGGCCGGCGTCTGGCGCAAGCCCAGGCTCTCGAGCGTGCCCGGCGCATCGACCTCCAGGCGGAAGCTGTCCGCATCGGCGGAGCGGGGGCAGGCCTCCTGCGCCTGTGCCTGCGGCTCCCGTGGAGCCCGCCGTAGGCGGCGCACGTAGCGGCGCTCGCCGCGCAGCGCGACCTCCTCCTCGGGGTCGTCGGCGCCGAGCTCGGCGGCGAGCGCGTCGAGCTCCTCCGGGCTGGCGTCCGGACCCAGGTCGACGAGGCGGTAACGGGTCGCGGCCTGCTCGTTCAGCAGCACCCGTCCCAGCCCCCACAGCGGGGCCTGGGCGATCTGCGGCGCGGCGTCGTGGCCGTAGACCGGCTGGGAGCCGGCGGTGACCAGCCACACCGCCGGTGGGTCCTCGTCCAGGCGGTCCAGCGCCTGCGCGAGGGCGAGCGCGCTCTCGCACCCCAGCTCCTGGGCGTCCATGACCTCCGCGGAGCCAGCCTCGGTGACCATGGCGTCGAGGCTGAACAGGTGCACGACGCCGTCGGGGGCCTCCCCGGCCGCCCGCAGGTCGCCAAGCAGCTGCTCGATGGAGGCGGGATCGGCGGGTGGGACCTCGAGGTGGTCCTCGTCGCGCCGGCGGTAGCTCGGGCCGCGGGCGACCAGCGTGCACGTC
This sequence comes from Jiangellaceae bacterium, assembly GCA_030146385.1. Classification (GTDB taxonomy): domain Bacteria; phylum Actinomycetota; class Actinomycetes; order Jiangellales; family Jiangellaceae; genus JASLBX01. The sequence continues at coordinate 7,555 of JASLBX010000598.1, forward strand.
GCCCCCTGCCCGCGCAGCCTCGTCGCAAGCTCCGCACCCGTCCCCGTGCCGTCGGTGAACAGCAGCCAGCGTCGCGGGCGCGCATCCCCGTCGCGGCTTGCCGCCGGGACGGCCACCGTCGGCTCGACCCTCGGCGCGTGCGCGAGGGCAAGGGTCTGCAGCGCGCCTTCCTCGCGCTCCCCAGAGGCGAGGGTCGTGGCGTCCTCGTAGCCGCCGTCGGCGAGCAGGTCCCGCCACTGCTGCGCCCCGATGATGGGGGAGGCGGGGCGGACGTCGGAGTCGGCGAACCGCCACCAGCCGTCCAGCAGGCCGAAGACGAGGTTGAACCAGGCGGCCTGCCGGTTGAGCTCGAGGACGGCGAGGAGCCCGCCCGGTGCGAGCAGCTGCTGGAGGTGACCCAGGCTGGTCCGCAGCTCCGCGGTGGTGTGCAGCACGTTGGCGGCGACCACCACGTCGAAGGAGTGGGGGGCGAACCCCTGCGCCTGTGGGTCGGCTTCGAGGTCGAGCACCTCGAAGCGCATCCCCTGCCGCGCAGCGAACCGCTGGCTGGCGACCGTGACGAAGTGGGGCGAGATGTCGGTGAAGACGTACTCGCTCGATGGGGGGAGCCCGTCGAGGATCGTCGCGGTCGCCGCGCCGGTGCCCGCCCCGACCTCGAGCACGCTCACCGGCGCCGATCCCCCCACGTCCGCGACGGCGGTGGCGACGGCGTCGCCGAGCCGCGTGTGGTAGGCGGCGCATGCCGGACTGTGGTAGTACATCCGCTCGAGCAGCTCGAGCGCGTCGTTGGCGAGCAGGATCTCCCGAGCGTCGACCTGGCCGGAGAGCACCTCAGCCAGCGACTCGCCGCCCAAGCGGACGAGCGCGGCCTCGGCGTCAAACGCCGGGACACGCTCGACGATCCCGTCGAGCTCGCGGCGCAGAGCGTCCCGGGCTGCGGGCGGCGGGCCGCCGGCGTCAGCGCTCGCCGGCGCGCGGGCGATCTCGACCAACTCACCGAGCAGCCGGCGGTGTCGCGGGACAACGCCGAGCCGCTCGGCAAGCGCGTCCGCGGAGGCCCCGCTGTCGCCCTCCCAGCCGAGCGCCTCGAGCGCGGCCCTGGTGTAGCCGGCGGTGACGCGGTCGAGGGTCGGGACGACCATGTCGTGGTAGGCGTCCACACCCGGGTGCTGCTCGGGACCGGGCGCGGCGGCGAGCGCCGCGTGCAGCTCAGCAGCCGGGCGGACCTGCGCCGGCCGAGGCGGGTCCGCACCGGCCCGCAGTGCCGGCTCCCACTGCAGCTCGTACAACCAGCTGTCGGGGTCGGACTTCTCGCTGTCCTGCGCGCGCCCCTCGTTGAGCACAGCGAGGCGAAGCCCCTCGCACGACATGACGGCCTCCCCGGCATCGTCGACGAGGGTGACGTCTCCCTCGATCCGGGCGTCGTCGCCGGGCCGGACGACTCCGTGCGCCCAGAAGCGCTCGCCGGGGCTGCGGTGGAACGTCACCCGGCGGATCGCGACGGGAAACAGCGGCCCGGTTGGCTGCTCGCCAGCGCCGGTGTCCGCTGCGGCCGCGACGACCAGGAGTTGGAAGGCGGCGTCTAGCAGCGCCGGATGGACCTGGTAGCCCTCCACCCGCAGGTCGGCGTCGGCTGGGACGCGGATGTGGGCGAGCGCCTCGTCCTGCCCGACCCAGGCCGCCTGAACGCCGCGGAACGCGCTGCCGTATCGGAACCCGTAGCGCTCGAGCGTGCCATAGAGGTCCTCGATCGCGAGGGGCTCGACGCAGCGCTCGCGCACCGCCGCCAGGTCGACGGGCCCGGCGGCGCCTCCGGCCGCCTCAGTGCGCAGCGTCGCGCTGGCGTGCAGCGTCCAGGCCGGGTCCTCGCCGGCGGTGCTGTGGATCTCGACCAGGCCGTCTCGGGGCTGCTGGCCAAACTGCAGCGTGCGCTCGCGGCCCTCGTCGAGGAACAGCAGCCGGTGGAACGCGAGCCCCTCGAGGACCACCGGCGTCGCGCATTCGAGCTCCCGGGCCGCCGCGAGCGCCATGTCGACGTAGCCGGCGCCGGGGAACACCGTGGCGTCCTCGACCACGTGCCCGTCGAGGTAATCGAGCCGGGGGTCGGCGAGCCCGGACGCCCAGGTTGGGTGCGGCGAGGACAGCCGCCGGCCGAGCAACGGGTGCCGGGTGTCGACTCCGCCGAGCTGCACCGCCGAGGCCGGCGGCGGGTCGAACCAGTGCCGCTCCCGCTGCCACGGGTAAGTGGGCAGGGTGACGCAGGCCCCGTGCGGGTATAGCGCCGACCAGTCGACGTCGCGTCCGCGGGTGTGCAGCGCCGCGAGCGCGCGGCGCATCGTCTGCGGCTCGTCGTCGTCGCGGCGCAGGCTGGGCACCACCGTCCCGGTCGTGTCCCGCGCAGCCAGGCACTCCGCGAGGTAGGTGGCGAGCGCCGGGTGGGGGCTGATTTCGCAGAACAACTCGTAGCCGTCGTCGATCAAGGTCTCGGCGCAGGGCGCGAAGAGCACGGGGTTGCGGATGTTGCGCCACCAGTAGACGCCATCGAGCAGCTCGTCACCGATCCAGGTGCCTGTGACCTCGGAGGCCATCGGGATCGCCGCCGGGCGCGGGCGCACATCGTCGAGTGCCGCGAGCAACTCGTCGCGTACGGCGTCCATCTGCGGGCCGTGGTACGGCACGTTGATCGGCAGGAACCGGCAGAAGCGGTCCTGGGTCTCAAGCGCCCTCGCGATGCCCTCGAGGGCGGCGGTCTCCCCGGAGAGGGTGATCGAGGTTGGGCTGTTGACCGCGGCCAACGCCACCCGCGAGGCGTCGTCATCGATGAGCGGGGCCGCCTCCTCGGCGGAGATGCCGGCGGCGAGCATCGTCCCGGTGCCTTCGGCGCGGTGCAGGAGCCGACCGCGGTGATAGGCGACGCGCAGCGCGTCGTCGAGGTCGAGCGCGCCAGCGAGGTAGGCGGCGGCCATCTCCCCGGCGCTGTGGCCGATCACCGCGTCGGGCACGACTCCCCAGCTGCGCCACAGCGCCGCCAGCGCGACCTGGAACGCGCAGTTGACGACCTGCACGATCCGGGTCTTGCTGAGGCGAGAGTCGGCCTCGTCCGCGGTGAGCTCTTCCAGCAGCGACCAGCCGCTGACGCCGCGCAGCCGCTCGTCGCACTCCGCGAGGACCTCGCGGAACACGGGCTCCTCACGCAGCAGCTGCCGGCCCATGGCCCACCATTGGGTGCCCATGCCCGCGAAGACGAAGGCCAGCTTCGGCGCCCGGCCCGGCGCGCAGCGTCCGGTGGACACCTGCGGCGTGCCCTGCCCGGCGAGGAACGCGTCGAGGCGGGAGACGAGTTCCTCGGCGTTGCCTCCGACCGCAGCCAACCGGTGCTCGTGGTGGGTGCGCCGCACCGCCGCCGTGTAGCACAGGTCGTGGAGCTCGGGCGCCTCGCTGCTGGCCAGCAGCTCCCGGTGGCGCTCGGCGGCCTGCCGCAGCGCCGTGTCGCTGCGCCCGGAGAGCGTCAGCAGGTGCGCCCCGCCGGCGGGGGCGTCGGGCGCCGGCTGGCGCGGCGGTGGCTCCTCGAGGATCACGTGGGCGTTGGCGCCCCCGAAGCCCGAGGCGTTGACCCCCGCCAAGGCCGGGGCGTCGGCTGCTGGCCAGGGCTCGAGTGTCGTGGGCACCCGCAGGCCCAGCTCTGCGAACGGGATATCGGGGTTGGGCTCTGAGAAGTGCAGGCTCGGCGGGACGCGTCGGTGGCGTAGCATCAGCGCGGTCTTGATGAGGCCGGTGACCCCTGCCCCGGCTTCGAGGTGGCCGACATTGGTCTTCGCCGAGCCGACGACGACTTCGCTGCCGGGTGCCCGTCCGCGCCCGAAGACGCGTCCGAACGCCTCCGCCTCGGCGGGGTCCCCGACGACAGTTCCGGTGCCGTGGGCCTCGATGTAGTCGACCGCGGTGGGGTCGACGTCGGCGTCACGCACCACCTGGCGCAGCAGCTGCTCCTGCGCGTCGGCGCTGGGCAGGCTGATGCCCGTGGTGCGCCCGTCCTCGTTGACGGCGCTGCCGCGCACGACCGCATAGATCGGGTCGCGGTCCGCCAAGGCCTGCTCGAGTGGCTTGAGGACGACCACGCCGGCGCCTTCGCTGCGGACGTAACCGTTCGCGCCCGCGTCGAAGGCCCGACAGCGCCCGTCGGGCGAGATCATGGACGCCTTGCAGAAGCCGATCGTCAGCTCCGGCGCGAGGATGAGGTTCACGCCGCCGGCGATCGCCAGCGTGCACTCGCCGGCGGCAAGGCTGCGGCGGGCGAGGTGCACCGCGGTCAGCGACGACGAGCAGGCCGTCTCGATGGCCAGGCTCGGCCCGCGCAGGTCGAACAGGTAGGACAGGCGGTTCGGCGCTGCGCACAGCGCGTTTCCGATGTTGACATGCGCATCGAGTTGGGGCCGCTGACCGCGCGCGACGTGCAGGTCGGCGTAGTCGTGCGTGGAGATCCCCACGAACACCCCGGTGGGCGTGCCGGCCAGTCGCTCGGGGACCTGCCCCCCGTCCTCCAGCGCCTCCCAGGCCACCTCGAGCAGGAGGCGGTGCTGGGGATCCATGCGCATCGCCTCGCGCGGGGAGACGCCGAAGAAGTCGGCGTCAAAGCGGTCGACGCCGTCGACGAAGCCGCCCCAGCGGCTGTAGATCTTGCCGGGCGCGGCCGGGTCGGGGTCGTAGACCCCGTCGACGTCGAAGCGGTCAGGCGGGATCTCGCTGATCGCATCGACCCCGCCGCAGAGCAACCCCCAGAAGGCGTCGGGGGTGTTGGCCCCACCCGGAAGCCGACAGCCGACGCCGACGATCGCGATATCCATCCTCGGACCCCGTCCCTGTCACGGACCTGCGACGGCCGGCCGCGGTGGGATCACCGGCAGATGTAGTCGAGCTCGTACTCGAGGAGCGGGCCAGTCTGGGAGACCGTGCCCTGGCCGGTGATGTCCACGGTGGTATCCGGGTGCGCGATGGCCCGCAGGCGGGCCTCGGTCACCGGGAATCCCGGCTCGGGCACCGTGCCCTTGCCCGACATGCGGAGCACCAGGATGTGCTCCTCGTCGCCGCAGCCCTCGATCGTGCCGGTGAAGGTGATCACCCCGCGGAAGGTCACCAGGTTGTCGGGGTGGTTGGTGTGCACCGTGCCCGTCGTCTCCTGCACGAACTCCCCCTCGAGCGTACCCTCGACCGTTCCGACCACCGTCCGGTGCTGATGGTCGTTCCCACCGACGTCGCGGATCGGTGCGATGTCAAGGCCCGTGATCTCTCCGGTGCCGCTTCCCTCCAGCGGCGGGCCTGTCGCAGCGGCCGGCGCAGCCA
>JASLBX010000361.1 GCA_030146385.1 Jiangellaceae bacterium
AGGTGGCCTACGCGATCGGCAAGGCCAACCCCGTAGGCATGTTCGTCGAGACGTTCGGCACCGAGAAGGTGGATCCGGTGAAGATCCAGCTGGCGATCGAAGCGGTGTTCGACCTGCGCCCAGCGGCGATCATCCAGGATCTCGACCTGCTCCGCCCGATTTACGCGCAGACGGCCGCGTACGGCCACTTCGGGCGCACCGACATCGATCTGCCGTGGGAGCGCGCGGACCGGGCGGACGCGCTGCGCAGCGCCGCCGGCGCCTGAACGAGGGGGACGTACGCATGCGCATCGCCGTCACCGGATCGATCGCCACCGACCAGCTTATGATCTTCCCTGGCCGGTTCGCCGACCAGCTGATCGCCGACCAGCTGGAGCAGGTGTCGCTGTCGTTCCTGATCGACAAGCTCGACATCCGCCGCGGCGGGATCGCCGGCAACATCTCCTACGGCCTGGGCTGCCTCGGATTCACGCCGATCATCGTCGGCGCGGTCGGCAAGGACTTCGACGACTACCGGTCCTGGCTGGAGCGGCACGGGGTCGACACGTCGTCCATCCACGTCTCCGAGCACCAGCACACTGCCCGATTCGTGTGCACCACTGACGAGGCGCAGAACCAGATCGCCTCGTTCTACTCCGGAGCCATGTCGGAGGCGCGCAACATCGAGTTGTCGCCCGTCGCCGGCCGGGTCGGCGGCCTCGACCTCGTCATCATCAGTGCCAACGATCCCGAGGCCATGCTGCGGCACACCGACGAGTGCCGCCAGCGCGGGTTCCGCTTCGCCGCCGATGTCGGGCAGCAGGTCACCCGGATGCCCGGCGAGGACCTGCGCCGGCTGGTCGGCGACGCCGCGTACCTGCTCACCAACGAGTACGAGCGCGGCTTGCTCATAGAGAAGACCGGCTGGAGCGACGAGGACATCCTGGCGCGGGTTGACACCTGGGTCACCACGCTTGGGCCTGCCGGCGTCCGGCTCGAGTCGGCCGGAGCCGTGCCGTTGACCGTCCCATCCGTGCCGGCCAAGCGGGAGATCGACCCGACGGGCATCGGAGACGGCTTCCGTGTCGGCTTCTTTGCCGGCGTCGCCTGGCAGCAGCCGGTAGAACGCGCGATGCAGGTCGGCTGCGCGCTCGCTACAACCGTGCTCGGGGTGAACGGGCCGCAGGAGTACACGATCGATCCCGACCACCTGCTTCGCCGGCTGGCCGACGCCTACGGTGAGGAGGCGGCCGGGGACGTCGCGCCATTCCTCGGAGGAGTTACTGCATGAGTGATCCCTTCCTGTCCGCACTGGCCGATCGGGTGCTTGTCGCCGATGGCGGGATGGGGACGATGCTGCAGTCCCACGAGCTGTCGCTGGACGACTTCGACGGCCACGAGGGCTGCAACGAGATCCTCAACGTGACCCGCCCGGATGTGGTCCGGGAGATTCATCGGGCCTACTTCGCGCTGGGTGCCGACTCAGTCGAGACGAACACTTTCGGGGCAAACTGGGCTAACTTGGCCGAATACGGGATCGAAGATCGGATCTTCGAACTCGCCGAAGCCGGCTCTCGGCTGGCGCGGGAGGTGGCGGACGAGTTCTCGACCAGTGACCGGCCGCGATTCGTGCTCGGATCCATCGGTGGCGGCACCAAACTCCCCACCCTGGGTCATGTCCGGTACGCCAAGCTCCGCGACAGCTACGCCGAGCAGATCGCCGGCATGCTGGCGGGCGGGATCGACGTCGTCCTGATCGAGACCAGTCAGGATCTCCTGCAGACCAAGGCCGCAGTGATCGCCGCCAAGCGTGCGATGGCCGCCACGGGCCGGACAGTGCCGATCATCGCGCAGGTCGCCGTCGAGACCACCGGAACTATGCTGGTCGGAAGTGAGATCGGCGCCGCGCTGAACGCCCTGGAACCGCTCGACATCGACCTGATCGGGCTCAACTGCTCGACCGGCCCCACGGAGATGTCCGAGCACCTCCGGTACCTCTCGCAACACGCCCGGATACCACTGTCCGTGATGCCCAATGCCGGGCTGCCGGAGCTCGGCCCCGATGGCGCGGTCTACCCGCTCGGGCCGGAGGGGCTCGCCGAGGCACTGACCCGGTTCGTCACCGAATTCGGCGCCGGCCATGTCGGCGGCTGCTGCGGGACGACGCCCGAGCACATCGCCCGCGTGGTCGAAGCCGTTGAAAACGTCGCGCCGGCTGGACGTACTCCGACGCCCGAACCGGGGGTCTCCTCCCTCTACCAGCCGGTTCCGTTCCGGCAGGACGCCAGCATCCTGATGGTCGGTGAGCGTAGCAACGCCACCGGATCCAAGGCCTTCCGCGAGGTGATGATTTCCGAGAACTGGTCCGACTGCGTCGAGATCGCCCGGTCCCAGACCCGGGACGGTGCTCATCTGATCGACCTCAACGTCGACTACGTCGGCCGGGACGGCGTCGCCGACATGGACGAGCTGGCCGGCCGGCTGGCGACCGCGTCCACGCTGCCGATCATGCTGGACTCCACCGAACCGGAAGTGATCCGGGCCGGCCTGGAACGCATCGGCGGCCGCTGCGTGATCAACTCGGTGAACTACGAGGACGGCGACGCGCCGGACTCGCGATTCCACCGAGCCATGCAAATCGCCACCGAGCACGGCGCCGCCGTCGTCGGAACCTGCATCGACGAGGAGGGGCAGGCCCGTACCGCCGAGTGGAAGCTGCGAGTCGCCCGGCGGCTGATCGACGATCTCACCACCAACTGGGGGATGGCGGTGGAGGACGTCGTCATCGACTGCCTGGTCTTCCCCATCTCCACCGGCCAGGAGGAGGTCCGCAGGGACGGCATCGAGACCATCGAGGCGATCCGGGCACTGTGCGCCGAGTATCCCGGCGTGCAGACCACGCTGGGCATCTCCAACGTGTCGTTCGGTCTCAACCCGGCTGCTCGCCAGGTGCTGAACTCGGTGTTCCTGCACGAGTGCACCGAGGCCGGGCTGAGTACGGCGATCGTCCACGCCTCGAAGATCCTGCCGATGTCGAAGATCCCGAACGAGCAGCGCGAGATCGCACTCGACCTGATCTACGACCGTCGCCGCGAGGGCTACGACCCGCTCCAGCGGTTCATGGAGCTGTTCGAGGGCGCCAGCGCATCGTCCGCGCGGGCGTCCCGAGCCGAGGAGCTGGCCGCGCTGCCGCTGTTCGAGCGGCTGGAGCGGCGGATCATCGACGGAGAGCGCAACGGGCTCACCGACGACTTGGAGGAGGCGCTCGAGGCGCGTCCGGCCCTCGACATCATCAACGACACCCTGCTCGCCGGCATGAAGACCGTCGGGGACCTGTTCGGCGCCGGGGAGATGCAGCTGCCGTTTGTGCTGGAGTCGGCAGAGACGATGAAGGCCGCGGTGGCTCACCTCGAACCGCACATCGAGAAGGCCGAGGACGACGACGGCAAGGGCCGCATCGTGCTCGCGACCGTCAAGGGTGACGTGCACGACATCGGCAAGAACCTGGTCGACATCATCCTGTCGAACAACGGCTACGACGTCGTCAACATCGGGATCAAGCAACCGATCAACGAGATCCTGGCCGCGGCCGAGCAGAACCGGGCCGACGCGATCGGCATGTCCGGCCTGCTGGTCAAGTCGACGGTGATCATGAAGGAAAATCTCGAGGAGATCAACGCCCGGGGGATCGCCGAAACCTGGCCGGTCCTGCTCGGTGGCGCGGCGCTGACCCGCGCCTACGTCGAGGACGACCTCGACCGGGTCTACCAGGGCGACGTCCACTACGCCCGCGACGCATTCGAGGGGCTGCGGCTGATGGACTCGGTGATGGCCCGCAAGCGCGGCGAGTCGTCACCGGTCGACGACGAGGTCGAGGCCAAGCGAGCCGAGAGGCGGGCACGCCGAGAGCGGTCAAAACGGATCATCGCTGCCCGGCAGGCCGCTGGTGACAACAGTGGCGGCGACGCGGGCGCCCTCCCCGAACGGTCGGATGTCGCGGCCGATGTGCCGCTCCCGGCGCCACCGTTCTGGGGCGCGGAGATCGTCAAGGGCGTGGCGGTCGCCGACTATGCGGCCATGCTGGACGAGCGCGCGACGTTCTTCGGCCAGTGGGGCCTGCGCGGAGGCCGCAAGGACACCGGCGGGCCGACCTACGAGGAACTGGTCGAGTCCGAGGGCCGGCCGCGGCTGCGCTACTGGCTGGACCGGCTCACCACCGACGGCGTCCTCGCGCACGCCGCGGTCGTGTACGGGTACATGCCCTGTGTGTCAGAGGGCGATGACCTGGTCGTCCTGACCGAGCCCGCACCGAACGCTCCCGAGCGGCTCCGGTTCACCTTCCCGCGGCAGACGACCGGACGCTACCTGTGCCTGGGCGACTACTTCCGCCCCCGCGCCGACGCTGAGCGGGCCGGCGAGGTCGACGTCGTCGGGCTGCAGGTGGTGACGATGGGACAGCCGATCGCCGACTACGCGGCCGGCCTGTTCGAGTCCGACGCCTACCGCGACTACCTGGAGGTACACGGGCTCGGCGTCCAGCTCACCGAGGCGCTGGCCGAGTACTGGCACCGCAGGGTCCGCGAGGAGTTGCACTTTGCAAGCGGACTGCCGGTGGCTGCGGAGGACTCGTCGGACGTCACCGACTTCTTCCGGCTCGGCTATCGCGGCGCCCGGTTCTCGCTCGGATACGGGGCGTGCCCCGACCTGGAGGACCGCGGCAAGATCGTCGAGCTTCTCGAGCCGGACAGGATCGGGGTCAAGCTCTCCGAGGAGTTCCAGTTGCATCCCGAGCAATCGACGGACGCGTTCGTCGTCCACCATCCGGAGGCGACGTACTTCAACACCTGACGGCCGGCATTCTCACCTGATCGCCGATGGCCCACCTGATCGACTTCGACAGACCCGAAGGAGCTGCCCATATATGACCACCGACCAGCTGCAGACCCGGAACGGCCTCGACTTCGCCGTCGCGGACCTGACCCTGGCCCAGTTCGGCCGCAAGGAGATCTCCCTGGCCGAGCACGAGATGCCGGGCCTGATGGCTACCCGGCGCGAGTTCGCCGACTCTCAACCGCTGGCCGGTGCCCGCATCACCGGCTCGCTCCACATGACGGTGCAGACGGCCGTACTGATCGAGACATTGGTCGCGT
>JASLBX010000379.1 GCA_030146385.1 Jiangellaceae bacterium
AGCAGCAGCCCGGCGTTGACATTCAGGCCGATGTAGGCCGCCGCTGCGATGAACAGCCGGCGGCCGCTGCCGAGCACCTGCTCGACGGGAAACTCGACACCGAGGTGGAATAGCAGCAGCACCAACCCGAGCGCGGCGAGCACAGCCAGGTCCTCGGGATGCTCGATGAGCACCGGACCGGGCGTACCGGGTCCGAACGCGATTCCGACCACCATGTAGCAAGGGATGCTCGGCAGACCGACGCGCCGGCCCAGCCGGGCGACCAGCCCGGCGAGCAGCACGACGGCCCCCAGGCCGATCAGATCAACGTGCATCGTCAGCTCCGGCGCGATGCATCGGTCCGCGCCAGGAAAGCTTCACGAGACACCCCTAGGCCTCGAAGAACGTCTGCGCGAGCACCGCCCCGACCTTGCGCGCCTGCTCCTCGGTCAGCTCGATCACCGCTGTCGGATCGGCCGAGTGGGACGCGAAAACGTACAGGTCGCGAATGCCACCTGAACGCACCACGACCGAGATCCGCTGGTCCGGCCGGTCGAGATCGATGTCGTACCGCTTACCGATGCCCGGTAGCTCCTGCACATGCACACCCTTGCCCATGGACCCATCCTGCCCTGCCGCCGCTGGAATGATCACGTTAAGCAGGTAATTCCCGCCGGTACGTGGCGAGCCCCCACGTACCGGCGGGAATCAACCTGCTTAACGTGATCATTCCGTAGCGGAGCCGAGCGGGTCGGTCAGCAGCTCGCGGAAGGCGAGTTCGGCGGCACCCAGCAAGACCGAGTCGTCTCCGAGTGCTTGGGGCGCCAGCCGGACCTGCGCGGCGGCGGGGGCCATGGCGGTCACCTCCAGGCCGGCCCGCACGGTCGGCCCCGCGGCCTTGAACACCTCTGCCAGCGCGCCACCGAACACGATGATCGCGGGGTTGAACACGTTCACGAGCGCGCCCGTCCCGACCCCCACCCGGTGCGCAATCTTGTCGACGGCGGCCACTGCGACCGGTTCTGCTGACCTCGCGGCCCACAGGACCTCTCGCACGGCCTCCAGACCACCTCCAGGGGCCCGTCCAGCGGCCACCAGCAGCGCATTCTCACCCACCTCGGTCTCCCAGCACCCGTACGAGCCGCACCGGCAGCGGACCTCGGGGTCGCCGAGCGGCAGGTGCCCGACCTCTCCCGCGTACCCGCCCAGCCCGGCGAGCGGCCGGCCGTCGACCAGAATGCCGCCACCGACGCCGACCTCGCCGGACAGGTAGATCACGTCGCGATATCCGACGGCCGCGCCGCGCATGTGCTCGGCCAGGACGCCCGCGTCCGCGTCGTTGCCCACCTCGACCGGCATTCCGGTCGCCTTGGCCAGCAACTCGGCGAACGGTACGTCGATCCAGCCGAGGTTCGGAGCCGAGCGAATGAGCCCGTCGGACTGGCGAACCACACCCGGTACCGCCGCCCCGACGCCGAGGGCCCGAACGTCCGGCCCGGCGGAGCGGAGCATGCCGAGGCACAGCTCCGCGACCTCATTGGTCACCTCGTCGACAGCACCTCCCGCGCAACGCCGTCCCGACCGGCGATCGAGTACCCGACCGCCGAGGCCCACCCGGGCCACCGTCAGGTGCGCCGCACCAAGATCGGCCGCGAGCACGCACACGCGATCTGAGGCCGGCTCGACCACGAGGGACGGGCGGCCCGCCCCACCACGGGCGGCCCGCGCACCCACCTCGTGAGCGAGACCGTGGCCGACCAAGTCGCCGACCAGGGCGGCGATCGTGCTCCGGTTGAGTCCCAGCTGCGCCGTGAGCTCCGCCCGTGACAGCCGGCCCCGGGTGTGCAACCTGCTCAGGACCGCCGACAGATTGCGCTTCCTGACTTCCTCCGTCCGGACTCCTGCCATCGGTTCTACACGCGCCCGGTCGCCGCGGCCCTTCTGCGTGAGAGGGCGTCGACTGCGGCTGCGAGCAGCAGCACGAGTGCGGTGACGATGAATTGGACGGCGGAGCGCGAGGTGATCAGCGGTAGCCCGTTGGCGATGGTTGCGACGACCAGCCCGCCGAGCACCGCGTCGCGGATCTTGCCTTTGCCGCCGAACAGGGACGTCCCGCCGATGACGGCGGCGCCCACGGCGAGCAGCAGGGTGATCGACCCGCCGGTGGTGGGTGATACGGATTGGTCGCGGGAGGCGAACAGGATCCCGGCGATCGCGGCCATGGTGGAGCAGATCACGAAGCAGGTGATCTTGACTCGGTCGATGCTGATGCCGGCGCGGCGGGCGGCTTCCTCGTTGCCGCCGATCGCGTAGATGTGCCGGCCGAAGGCGGTGCGGGCCAGCACGAAGGTCAGCGCGACCAGGAACAGCACGGCGATCGGGACGATGATCGGCAGCCCCTTCAGCGAGGTGATCTCGGGGTTGCGGCTGCGTTCCTGGTTGAGGATGAAGGTCGCCACGCTGGACAGCACCGCGAGTGCACCGATCTTGTACCACAGCACCGACAGGGGTTGGACCGGCAGCCCGGCCGCGGCTCGCTTGCGCGCGGAGTTCAACGTCACCCAGGCGTAGCCGGCGACCACGATCGCGACCAGCACCCACCCGAGGGCGGGGGCCAGGTTGCTGTTCATGATCTTCAGGATGGTCGAGTCGCGGACCGGGATGGTGCCGCCCTCGCCGATCACGTACAGCATGACGCCCTGCAGGCCCAGGAAGTAGGCCAGCGTGACGACGAACGAGGGCACGCCGAGCCGGGCCACGAGCACCCCTATGGTCAACCCGATCACCGCGCCGGTGAGCAGGCAGGCCACCATGGCGACCGGCCAGGGCTGTCCCTGCTGGGTCAACAGCACGGCCATGATCGCCGCCGAGGTGCCGGCGGCGAACCCGGCGGACAGGTCGATCTGGCCCAGCAGCAGAACGAACACCAGGCCCATCGCGATGAAGATGATCGCGGCGGACTGGTTGAGCAGGTTCGCGAAGTTGAACGCGGTGGCGAAGGTGTTCGGCCGCATCGCGGTGAAGAACACCACCAGGGCGGCCAGCCCCAGCACGGCCGGCAGGCCGCCGATGTCACCTCCCCGGACCCGCGCGAGGTAGCCGGTGACCGCGCCGCGCAGCGAGGTCTGCTGCTCGGGGACTTCTTCGGTGAGGACGCTCATGCCACGGCCTCCTTGGCCGGCGCCAGGCCGAGATCGCCGCTGCGGCCGGCGGTGATGAGTTCGACAATCTGGGTGTGGCTCACCTCGCTGGCCCGCACCTGGGCGGCCATCCGGCCCAGGTACAACGTGGCGATGCGGTCGGCGACCTCGACCACGTCGGTCATGTTGTGCGAGATGAAGATGACCGCCAGCCCCGACTCGGCCAACCGGCGCACCAGCGCCAGGACCTGCTCGGTCTGCGCGACCCCCAGGGCGGCGGTCGGCTCGTCCAGAACGACGAGCTTGCTGTTCCACAACACCGCGCGGGCGATCGCCACGGTCTGCCGCTGCCCACCGGACAGCGACGCGACCTGCATCCGCACCGACGCCAGCGTGCGCACCGATAGATCGCGCAGCGTCTCGGTGGCCCGCCGCTCCATCGTGGTCTCGTCCAGAACCGCCCCGCCGACCAGCTCCCGGCCGAGGAACATGTTGTGAACCACGTCGAGGTTGTCGCACAACGCCAGGTCCTGATACACCACCTCGATCCCCAACGCGCCGGCGTCCTTCGGGTGGTGCACGTGCACCTCATCGCCCTCGAACACGTACGAACCGGAATCGAAGGTGTGGCTGCCGGCGACGCCCTTGATCAGAGTGGACTTGCCCGCCCCGTTGTCACCCACCAGCGCCGTCACCTCGCC
>JASLBX010000384.1 GCA_030146385.1 Jiangellaceae bacterium
TCACGCCCGCCCAGTTCCACGCCCTCGAAGGCCGGGACGGCATCACGGTCAACGCCGCACAGAACCGCCGGTGGGTCTCGCTCGTCCTCAACCCGGGGGCGCGGACCATCGACGGCGAGGAATTCGGCGACGGCCACCCGGCGCTGCGCGACGTTCAGGTCCGGCAGGCGCTGCACCACGCCATCAACAAGGAGGAGCTCGTCGACCGCGTGCTCGACGGCTTCGGCGACCCGGGTGTCGGCCCGGTGCCCAAGATCTTCGAGAACCTGCACTGGGACGGCGGCGACGAGCTGATCGAGTTCAACATCGACGAGGCGAACCGGATCCTCGACGAAGCCGGATACGAGCCCGGTCCCGACGGCATCCGGATGATGCCGGACGGCTCCGAGCCGCTGGCCTTCAGGCTCTACGCACACTCCGACAACGCCGCGTACGCCAGCATCACCCAGTTCCTCGAGGGCTGGTGGGAAGAGCTGGGCATCGACATCACGGTGGAGTCCGTCGAGCAGGGCCCGCTCAACGACCTGGTCTACCTCGGTGAATACGACATCGCGTTCTCCGGCTGGGGAATCAGCCCGGACCCGGACTTCCTGGCCATGCACACGTGCTCGGCACTGCCCGGCGTCTCGGACGGAAGCGAACGTGCCCACGAGACGTTCTACTGCAACCCCGAGTACGACGCCTTGCAGGACCAGCAGACCCGGGAAACCGACGAGGCCGCCCGCGCCGAGCTGATCAGGGAGCAGCAGCGGATCCTCTACAACGATGCGCCGCAGATCTACCTCTACTACCAGAACCAGCTCGAGGCCTACAACAGCGACAAGGTCGAAGGCATGGCGGTCCAGCCGTCTGACGGCGGCCTGATCACCGGTCAATCCACGTTCCTGTGGTCGTACTTCACGGCACAGCCGGCACGCGGTGGCCTCGGTGGCGCCGGCACCGGCGTGCTCATCGCCGTGATCGGGCTGGTGGTCCTCGCGGCGGCTGCCGTCGCCGTCTACGCCATGCGTCGTCGTCGCACGGCGGAGGAGCGGGAGTAGCTTGCGTCGATGACAGCTGACTCCAACCTGCTGGCCGGGCCGTCCGGGGACGGCTCGGCCGGCAGTGTGGCCTCCGAGGAGAGGGCCCGGGGCGGTGGGAGCGGCTTCGGCCGGTACCTGCGTACGCGGCTGAGTGGAGCCGCCGTCTCCCTGGTGCTGGTCTACCTCTCCTCGTTCTTCATCTTCCGGGTGCTGGGCGGGGATCCCATTCAGGCAATCGCGCGAGACCGTCGGATGACGCCGGAAGAGCGGGCGGCCCTGCGCGATCAGCTCGGCCTCGACGAGTCGTTGTGGGTGCAGTTCGGCAAGTACACCGCCGACACGTTCACCGGCAACTTCGGTACCTCGTACCAGTACCGCAGACCGGTCATCGACCTGATCCTCGAGCGACTTCCGGCCACGATCCTGCTGACTGGAACCGCGCTGGTCCTGTCGGTCGCGCTTGGTCTGTGGATCGGCGCCCGGGCCGGCTGGCAGCGCGGCAGCCGGCTCGACCGCACCCAGGTCGGCATCTCACTGACGCTCTGGTCGGCGCCCACGTTCTGGCTCGGGATGATCATCATCATGATCTTCGCGCGCCAGCTCAGCCTCTTTCCCGTGGGCGGCATGGTCTCGCACGACGTCGGCCCTGGGTTCTTCGCCCAGGCTCTCGACATCGCGCATCATCTCGTCCTCCCGGCGTGCACGATCACGGCGGTGATCTATGCCCAGTACGTGCTGGTGATGCGCTCGTCCATCCTGGACGAGATGGGCCACGACTACCTGACTACCGCCCGCGCGAAGGGTCTGCGCGACGACTTGGTCCGCCGCCGCCACGCCATCCCCAACGCCCTGCTGCCAACCGTCACCCTGGTGTTCTTGCAGCTCGGCGGCGTCGTCAGCGGCGCGATCGTCACCGAGACCATCTTCAGCTGGCCGGGCCTCGGCCGGATGTTCTTCGAGGCGATCGGGTTCCGCGACTTCCCGCTGCTGCAGACCTCGTTCGTGCTGTTCTCGGCTGCGGTCATCATCGCGAACGCGTGCGCCGACATCGCCTACTGGTTCCTCGATCCAAGGGTGCGCAAGGCATGAGTGAGCAGACCGCATTCACCTCGGCGCGCAGCATCGCGTGGGCCCGCCGGCGGGCTGCAGCGGCGCGCTTCTGGCGCGGATACCGCCAGCAGCGCGCGGGCCTGGTCGGCCTGGTCCTGCTACTCGCGATCATCGTGCTGGCCCTCGCGACGCCGTACATCACCAGTGCCGACGGGCTCAATCCGACCAGGGTGGACGGCGGCCGGCTCGAACCGCCGGGCCTGAGCTACCCCCTTGGTACCGACGAACTTGGCCGCTCGGTGCTGCTGTTGACCCTGTGGGGAGCTCGCGTCTCGCTCTTGGTGGGCGTTACTGCGACGTTGCTCGCCATGCTCATCGGCACCCTTGTGGGCATCGTGGCCGGCCATTTCGGCGGACGGACGTCCTGGGTGCTGATGCGGCTCGCGGACTGGTTCATCGTGGTGCCGACCCTGGTGCTGGCCATGGTCCTGTTGCTCGTGCTGGGATCCAGCCTGTTCACGATCATCGTCGTTATCGGCGTGGCCTCCTGGGCGGGAACGGCCCGGCTCATCCGCGCTCAGACCCTCGCCGTCGAAGGACGTCCGTACCTGGAGCGAGCCCGCGCGCTCGGCGCCGGTCACTGGCATCAGATGAGCCGGCACGTGCTGCCGAACGTCATGCCGCTGGTCATGGCGAGCACGACGTTGCAGGTGGCGAGCGCGATCCTGCTCGAGTCGACGCTGTCGTTCCTCGGGCTGGGTGACCCGAACCAGATCTCATGGGGCACGATGCTGAACCGCGCGTACCACTCCGGCGCGGTATCGTACGGCGCCTGGTGGTACCTGCTTCCGCCCGGCGTTGGCATCCTGATCGTGGTGCTGTGCTTCACGCTCTGCGGCCGAGCCCTCGAGTCCGTGGTGAACCCCCGGCTGAGAGGAGATGGCCGGTGACCCTGCTCGAGGTCCGCGACCTGCACGTCACCTACCACAGCTCCCGTGGTGTCATCCCGGCTGTGCGCGGGGTTGACATCACCGTCGGGCCTGGCCAGTCGCTCGGGATCGCCGGCGAATCCGGCTGCGGAAAGTCGACCCTGGCGCTCGCGCTGCTGCGGTTGCTGCCCAAGTCCGCCGAGGTCACCGGGCAAGTGCTGGTCAACGGCGAGGACGTGCTCACCATGAAATGGGGCCGGTTGCGGGCGGTCCGGTGGGCGGGCGCGTCGATCGTGTTCCAGGGTGCGATGCACTCGCTCAACGCCGTCCATCGAGTCGGCAAGCAGGTCGCCGAGCCGATCCTGCTGCACGAGGATGTCTCGGAGGCCGAGGCTCACGGGCGGGCCGTGGATTTGCTCGGCCAGGTGGGCCTACCCGCCTGGCGGGCCCGCAGCTATCCGCATGAGCTGTCGGGCGGACAGCGGCAACGGGTGATGATCGCCATGGCACTGGCGTGCGATCCGGACCTGATCATCGCGGACGAGGCCACGACAGCGCTCGATGTCATGGTGCAGGCCCAGGTACTCGACCTGATCGCCGACCTGGTGGCACAGCGTGACGTCGGCCTCGTCATGATCAGTCACGACCTCTCGGTGCTCTCGGCACATTGCCAGCGGGCCGCCGTCATGTATGCAGGCAAGGTCGTGGAGCTCGGAGCCGCACACGATGTGTTCGCCGATGCCTGGCACCCGTACTCGGACGCTCTCGCGTCCGCATTTCCGGTGATCGGCGACACGCGCGCCCGGCGCCGGCCGCGCGGCCTCGGTGGTGATCCGCCGGACCCCGCAGACATTCCAAGCGGCTGCTCGTTCCACCCGCGCTGCCCGGTGGCAATCGAGAAATGCCGAACGGTCGAACCGAAACTGCTGCCCGTCGCCGGCCCGTCCCGGCTGTCGGCATGCCTGGTGGCTCAAGCGGGCAAGCCCATCCGCCCGGGCGAGGTGAAGGAGACCGTGACATGACCGACCAGGGCTTGTCGGCGCGCGAGCTGCGGGTCGAGTTCGGTTTGCCCGGCGGCCGAACCGCCCGCGCCGTCGACGGAGTGAACCTCGACGTCGCCCCCGGTGAGGTTGTGGCCCTCGCCGGGGAATCGGGCTGCGGCAAGACCACGCTGGCCAGGACGTTGCTGGGCCTGGAACGGCCGACGGCGGGGCGCGTCAGCTACGACGGCACACCGCTGCGGTACACCACCCGGGCTCTTCGGGCGTACCGGCGCTCCGTCCAGCTTGTCCTCCAAGACCCCACCGGGGCGCTCAACCCCCGCCACACGGTGTACGACGCGGTGGCAGAGGGGCTGCGGATCCACGGAATCACCGACAACGAGCGCGACCGGGTCGCGACGGCGTTGTCGCATGCGGGGCTCAGGCCCGCCGAGAAGTTCTTCTTGACCTATCCGCACGAGCTCTCCGGCGGGCAGCGGCAGCGCGTCGTCATCGCCGGAGCCCTAGTGCTCGAGCCTAAGATCATCATCGCCGACGAGCCCGTAGCGTCGCTGGACGCGTCGGTCCGGGGCGAGATCCTGGCCCTGCTCCTGCGCCTGCGCGACGAGTTCGGCCTCGGCGCACTCGTGGTCACGCACGACCTTGGTCTGGCGTGGAGCATCGCCGACCGGATCGCCGTGATGTACCTCGGCCGGATCGTCGAACAGGGACCGGCCGAGCAGGTGCTCACCGATCCACAGCATCCGTACACGCAGGCCCTGGTCTCGGTGCTGCCGGACTCCCCCATCCCCGAGCCGATCGTGCTCACCGGCGAGCCACCGGACGCCACCCGAGTGCCGAGCGGATGCCGGTTCCATCCCCGCTGCCAGGTGCTGGCTTCGGGCGCATCGGACCAGGCCGGGGTCGCGGACGCATGCCGGGGCGTCGACCTGCCGATCCTGACGGGAGGCGCGCAGACTCAGGTGGCCTGCCATTACGCCGACGCGATGGCTCGCCAGACGACGCCGTAGCCAGGCAGCCGCTCTATCCGGTTCTGAACCACTTCCGGCGCTCACGGCGCGGCTGCCGGAACAGGTCGTCACGCATGGGCTCATCGACCGTCTCGATGACAAGCTCATGTCCCGAGCCCGGCGCCGATCCGCCGATCTCCTCGGTCAGCACGCACACGCTTGTCTGGACGTCGACTCGCACCCTGTAGGCGTCGGCGTATCGCAAGGATGGGTCGTATTCGGCGGCTGTCGGACCGCCACCCCCTTCGGCCAAGATGGCCTCGCTCCTCGCGCCGAAGAGGAGCGGGCAGCACGAGCAGCGGGGTTCGTACGCATCCGTCGGCCGCACCACCGCTTCCCATGCCGGCCGGCCGTGGTGATCGACTTCCGCGAGATCCAGGATCTCGAGCGGTGGCACATCCGGTGCGTCCTGTACTCCATCGGCCAGCTCGCGAGGGTCGAGCATCGCCACCCAGTGATAGTTCTCGTACATCGGATCATCCGGCATGAGGCCATACGGCCGGCGACGCACGAGGCCGTGCTCGTCGAACTCCGGCTCGGTGAATGCCCGGGCAGTGGCCGATGCTTCAGTGTCCGCCGCTGCATGGCTCGCGGCATCAGCACTAACCAGAATCCGCGTCGACGCCGAGGATTCGGGACGGCGTTTTGCTACCAGGGGGCGACCGTCGAGAGTCTCGACCCGCAATGCGTCCGGTCGAGTGACCCACGCGCGAACCGGTTCGTGCTCGAACCCCGCCGCCGGCGTGTACATGCGACCATGCCACGTCACGATGAAGCGCAGGGTCGACCAGCGCCACGGCGACGAGCGCGCGACCGCGAAGAACTGCTCCACCGAAGCCATCCCACCAGTGAAGTCGCAGGATCGTCCGCTGGCAAGGCCGTTTGACGAGCGGAGCCCTCAGAACGGCGGCTCGGCGTCGTCGAGGATGTCCGGCTCGGGTACCGCCGGGTCTGGCCCCGCGTCCTCGGTGACGCAGCCGTTCGCGGATTCGGTGGCCTCCGGCTCGTCGTGCGGGCAGGGTGCGATGATGCAGCCGCATCCGTCCAGCTGGCTGGTGGGTCCGCCGGGTGGTGCCCAGCCGGGCTGGAAGG
>JASLBX010000389.1 GCA_030146385.1 Jiangellaceae bacterium
GCCAGGGCTGGCGTGCGACGCTGTGGACAGCGTGGCCGGGTGGCTGGGTTTTCGCCCCAGGGAAATCCCCAGGATCCGCGACTACTGGGGCCCTACTATGGCCGCATGCTCGTGGGGCGCGAGGTCGAGATCGCGCACCTTGCCGCGGTGGTCCAAGCAGCGCGGGCCGGACAGTCGGATGTTGCGGTGCTCAAGGGCCACCCGGTATCGGTAAGACGGCGTTGCTCGAGCATCTTGCCCGGACAAGCGAGGGTGTGCGGCTGGTTACCGGCAAATCCGTACGCCGGAGGGTCTCAAACGCCGCATCGGCAATGAGCGGCTCGAGATCGTGGCGGCCGAAGCGGACGACCTGCCTGCCGTAACGGAGGTCGCGGCCAAGGTGGCTGGGGACACCCAGCCGGTCGTGGACGAGCAGGCGCTGACCGTGGCGGTGCCTGTGCCCGACGGCGTGCAAGCCTTGATCGACTTTGCGGCCGAGCTCAGCTTGCGCGGCATCAGCGTGGCCGACCTCGGGCGGCGGCGTCCCACCCTCGACGAGGCCTTCCTCCAGCTCACCGGCACTACTCCAACTCGCGAGAAGGAGATCGCGCCGCTCGCCGTCCGCCAGTACCAGCGGCTGAGCCGATAGCTCGAGCAAACGGGGCAACCTCCACGTTGATCTGGGCGTCATACGGGTATAGCGCGCACAGACACGCGGCAAATGTCCGTGATCAACCGGGGTGGGAGGACGGATAGACTGATCCACGATGGGCGATGACGACGGCGGGCGACACGGCTACGGGCGATACCTGGGCCTGGTGACACTCGGCGCGCTGGTGCCGGGTGTGGGTTTGATCGCGTCCGGCCGCCGAGTGGCCGGCTGGATCGTCATCGGTGTGTGGGTCGGGCTGTTGGCCGGGATACTGATCGGTGTCCTGCGCGGCGGCAAAATGGGCTTGCTGGCAATCGGGTCGAGCCAGTCGACGCTCAGGGTAGTGGGAATCGTCCTGCTGGCCATCGCCGCAGTGTGGCTCGTATCCGCAGTGACCAGCCTGTACCTGCTGCAGCACCCGTCCCTCACTCGCTTCGAGCTGTTCTCCGGCGCTGTCGCGGTGATCGCCGTCATGTCCCTGGTGCTGGCGCCGCTGGTGACGCTGGCCAGCCACAGCCGCACACAGACCCGGCTCATCGACCGCGTGTTCGCCTCTGACGACCAGATGAGCCTGTCTGGACCCACTGAGGCACCTGACGTCGCAGACCCGTGGGCCGGCCGCCCGACGGTCAATGTCCTGCTGCTCGGCGGCGACGGCGGGGTGGGCAGGGACGGCATCCGTCCAGACACGCTCATCCTGGCCAGCGTCGACACCGCCACCGGGCGGACCGTCCTGCTGTCGCTTCCGCGCAACCTCCAACGCGTTCCGTTCCCAGAGGACAGCCCCCTCCACGAGCTGTACCCGCAGGGCTTCACCGGGCCGGGTGATCGCAGCGGGTGGCTGCTGAACGCGATCTACCAGAATGTGCCGGCGATGCATCCCGACGTATTCGCTGACTCGTCCTTCCCCGGCGCGGACGCCACCAAGTGGGCGGTCGAGGGCGCTCTCGGGCTCGACGTCGACTACTTCGTGCTCGTGAACCTCGAGGGGTTCCAGGAGATCGTGGACGCCCTCGGCGGCATCACCATCGACGTCCACTACCGCGTTCCGCGGGGCAGCAAGCTGGACGAGCGGACCGGCCGGTGCACAGAGCCGCGGGACTGGATCGAGCCGGGCTTGAACCAGCAGCTGGACGGCGCTCGCGCGCTCTGGTACGCCCGCGCCCGGTGCGGCCCGCCGCCCGTCACCGACGACTACAACCGGATGGAGCGGCAGCGTTGTGTCATCGGCGCGATCATCGACGAGGCGCGTCCGATGACCCTGCTGCGCCACTTCCGCCGTGTCGCCGGGGCCCTCGAAGACGTCTTTATCACGGACATACCCCAGACGCTCCTGCCGGCGTTCGCCGAGCTGGCGACGCGGGTCCAGGGCTCGACCGTGTCGAGCCTGACGTTCACGGACGACGTGATCGTCCCGCACGATCCCGACTATGAGCTACTTCATGAGCTCACTGCCGACGCGATCGAAGCTCCTGCACCTGCGGTAGAGGAAGCGACCGAGGTCGCCGACCCGCCCGCCACCGGCTCGCCGGAGTCCAGCCCATCGCCGCCCGACGACAGCGAATCGGACGAGGGCGACGACGCCTCCGAACCCCAGCCCGAGTCGCTCGACGCCGTGTGCTAATGCCCTGCACGCTGTCAGCTGGCCGACGCCTCCACGTCCGCCACGCCGCTGATGCGGTGGACCGCGAACGATCGCGTCTCGCCAGACCGATGATCGAACGCGGCCAGCCATCCGGCCTCCAGCCGGATCGGGTCTACGATCCGCTCGCTCGTCACGCCGTGATGGTCGACGTAACCGATCCATATGGTGGTGCCCCGCTCGATGGCCCGGCGGATCTCGGCCAGCGTCTGTGCCGATGCGCTTCGTCCCAGCCGGTTCGGCGTTGCCCCGGTTGGACGACCCGCTGTTGAGCGATCACCAGCGCGGACCGCCCGGATGGCGGCGGTGAGCGTGGACTCGTCGGGGATCGGACGCTCGGCGAGCAGGGGCGCGGGCGGCGGCCGGTCGGCGGCGCGCCGGGCCTCCGCCTGGGTCGTGACGACTGCCCCGTCCGGGCCTTCGGCGGCCGGGGCGAATCCCATGCCGCGTAAGCGCTCCAGCAAAGTGGAAGGCCCCAGAGACGACGCCAGAACGGTCGGCGCGATGCGACGCAGGCCAAGGGCGGCGGCTCGCGGATCGGCCACGATCTCGGCAAGCACCGCTTGGTCGTCACAGCGGACGAAGCTCGCCGCCGCACCGACTAGCAGCAGGCCGTGGCGGCGCGCCACGTCGTCGACCAGGTACGTGAGCGGTTGCGGTATCGGCGTCCGGGAGATCCGGCCCAGGAACTCGTGAATCTCCGCGGCGGTCCGGCCTCCGTCCAGTGCGCGGCGTACCGAATCCGGCGTGAAGCGGTGGACGGTCGCGCCGCCGCGGCTCTCCACCTCGGCCAGCACGGACAGCTCACGAGCAAGGTCCGACCGCAGCGGCCCAGGAGCGATGGCCGTCAGGTCCGCCTGGATGAGCACGTGGTCGAGCGGTGTGGGCAGGACCGCGGCGAGCCCTGCCGTGGCCACCTTGCGTGCCGCATCGGCCGGGCGCCCGTCGAGCAGGGGACGGACGTACGACGCCAGCGCCCCATGGCCCGTGACCCCGAGCAGTTCGGCCTCGCGGAGCGTCCACCGGGCGATGTCGTCGCGCAGCTTGCCGCCCCGGCGCGGCCGTCGCCAGCGAACGATCTCGAGGACGTCCGTGGGTTCGGGCGCAGTACCCTGCGGCGATGCGGCCAGCGCGTCGAGCACCAACCGCCGTACCTCCGGTGCGAGTGGACGGTCCAGCTCGTGACCCAGCGGCGGGATCGGCCGGTCGCGCTCATCGCGGCCGCCGACGAGCCCGGGCACCCGGCTGGTCGTGAGCCACGCCATCACCAGGTGGGTCCACCGCGCGGCCGGCCCGTCGCGGAGCCACGCGTCGTATTGCGGAGTCGGCAGCCAGACGGGATCGATCTCCGTGCTCGCTACGAGGAGCCCGGCGGCGTAGGCCACCTCGACGAGCAGCGCAGCGTCGGCCTCGTCCACGTCGAGCGACTGGGGCAACCGTCGCAGCTCGCGGACCCCAAGGCCGCCGGTCCGGAGCACGGCCGCGGGTTCGTGACCCCAGGTGTCCAGCAGGGTCTCGACCCGGCGGACAGCGTCGAACGCGCCGGCGCCCCCCAGCTGATCGACCCGGTCGGCGTCCCGTGCAGTGCTGGTCGGCTCCGGGGGCTCTGGGCGCACGTCCGGTCGCAGGACACCGCCTCGGACGAGCAGGCCCACCTCACGTGGCAGTACGACCGTCGAATCCTCGGTGGGCATGACGAGACCGCGAGCGAGCAGTTCCTCGACAGGGGTCCGGGCGGTGGCACGCTTGACCGGCCGGTGCGCGTGCTCGACCCTCCCGGACGGTGGCCCGGCCGACAGCGTGTGCAGAGCGTCCAACGCCTCCGGGCTGACCTCGTCGACCAGCGTTGCGAGCCGTGCGCCGATCTCGTCGGCGAGCCGGTGGGCGTCGGTGGCCGCGGATTCGATCCCGAGATCCTCCGCCAGGCTGGTCCGCCGAGCTGGGGGCTGGTGATTCAGCAGTTGGGCGAGCGGCGGCCCGAGACCCGCCGGGTACGGCCCGAGCACCTCGTGGACAGTGCGGACGAGCCGCACCGACCGATCTGGTCCCCACACGAGCGCTTGGATGCGTAGCGTCTCGAGTGCACGCTTGATCGGCGCCTGCGGCACCGCGAGCAATGAACGGATCGCTGCCGGGCTACTCGGCTCGGAAAGTACGGCGAGGGCCTCGACGACATGCAGCGTGAACCGGTCCAGCCGGTCGAGCGCCCGGACTACCGACGCCCGAGTCGTCGCGCGGGAGGCCACCTGGCCCACGTCCGCAGGGATGGGTGTGAGCAGATCGGGACGGGCGCGCAGGAGCGCAGCCAACTCGGCATCGGAACGGGCGCGCAGATCATCAGCGAGGCTGCGCGGCGCCGCGGCGGTGAGCGTCCCCATTCGTCCTACGCTACGGCGCGGCCGACCCTCATGCGTCCCTAGGCGGGCGGCGTTACAGCTTCCGGAGGCGGGCGATCAGCTCGCTGGCCCGGCGGGACGCATCGCGGCGGGCAGCATCGCCGCCAGCCCGCACGTCATCTTTGCCGGTTGCGTCGGACTCGTGCTCTTCGGCGTCCTTGGTGGCCTGCTTGCGCCGTCGTTCGAGCGTCACGCCAGAAAAGGCTACCCGCTCCTGCCGACCGTGGTGTCCTTCTTGAGATCGAAACGTCGATCTTTAGGCACTGCTGTGATTCCGGGGGATACTTGACCGTGCGATACGGACTCAAGCTCTCTCAGAAAGCGCCCATTGAGGAGTACCGGGCGGTGTGGCGGATCGCCGACGAAGCCGGCTTCGACTCGGTGTGGAACATGGACCATTTCGCCGCACTCGGGGGCGATCCCACCGCTGACATCTTCGAGGCCTGGACGCTGCTCGGCGCCATGGCCGAGGCGACCGAGCGCGTTCGCATCGGGTGCAACGTAACCGGCAATACCTACCGGCATCCGGCAGTGCTGGCGAAGATGGCGGTGACGGCCGACCACGTGTCCGGCGGTCGGCTCGAGTTCGGTCTCGGCGCGGCCTGGGCAGAGAACGAGCACACCATGCTCGGCCTGGAGTTCGGGACAGTCGGAGACCGGATGGACCGGCTGGAGGAGGCGTGCCAGATCGTCCGCTCCCTGTGGACCGAGCCGCGGACCACGTTCCACGGCCGCCACTACCGCCTCACTGAAGCGATTGCCGAACCCAAGCCGGTGCAGCGGCCGTACCCCCCGATCTGGATCGGTGGTCGCGGGCGCAATCGGACGCTCCGCATCGCAGCGCAGTATGCCGATGTGTGGAACTGCCCAGGAGGGCCGGCCGACGAGCTAGCCGATCTGTCGCGCGTGCTGGACGAGCATTGCGCGGCGGTCGACCGGGATCCGGATGAGATTCGCCGGACCGTACAAGTCCGCCTGCCCGACTCGTCCGGGCCGGACAGCCACCCGGCTGATGAGGTGGAATCCGTGCTGTCCACGGTCGAGGAGTACGCGGCGGTCGGCGTGGACGAAGTGATCCTCATCGTGATCGGCGGGGCCGCCGAAGCGCAAGCAGAGCGAGCCGCCGCGCTGCTGCCCAAGCTGCGTTCGATCGGCTGACGTCAGGGCGCGATCCAGCCGCCGGTAGGCTCGAAGGCATGCGGCCCGTCGTCGGATTCGATCTCGATCTCACACTCGTCGACTCCGCGGACGGAATCGTGGCGACATTCTTGGAGACGGCGCGCCGGTTCGGTGCGGACGTGTCTCCGGAGGCCGTCCGGGGGCTGATCGGCGTCCCGCTTGAGGACACGTGCGCCCAGCTGCTCGGCCCCGAGGTCGCGGTGGAGGCCGCCCGGCTGTACCGCGAGCTCTATCCCGAACTGGGCGTACCGCGAACCGTTCTTCTGCCTGGTGCCGCCGAGGCCCTCGCGGCGGTGCGGGCACACGGAGGGCGTGCGGTGGTGGTCAGCGCCAAGGCGGAGCACCTGATCCACGCCACACTCGAGTACGTCGAGCTCGCCGTGGACGGTGTCGTGGGCGACCGGTACGGCGAGGCGAAGGGGGAGGCGTTGCGTGAGCTCGGCGCCGCCGTCCACGTCGGCGACCACCCGGGGGACATGGTCGGCGCCAAGGTGGCGCAGGCGCGCGCCGTCGGGGTGACGACCGGATCCCACGATGCGACCGCGCTGCGGCAGGCCGGTGCCGACGCCGTGCTGAGTGACTTGCAGTGCTTCCCGCCCTGGCTGTACGAGCACGTGCTGGACGTCCGGCTCGCGGCGTTGGAGCAGGCGCTTCGTAAGCTGGCCTCGGTAATGGTGGCCTTCTCCGGCGGTGCCGACTCGGCGTTCCTGCTGGCGGCATCGGTGCGGGCTCTAGGGCCGGATCGGGTGGTGGCGGCGACGGCGGTGTCGCCCTCGCTGCCGCGACGTGAGCTCGTTGCTGCGCGTGAGTTCGCGGAGGGCCTCGGCGTCCGCCATCTCCGCCCGCGGACGGACGAGATGTCGCGTGACGGCTACCGCGCCAACGACGGCGACCGGTGCTACTTCTGCAAGGCGGAACTGCTCGACGTCCTCGGGCCACTGGCCGAGCAGGAGGGCTGCGCCCATGTGGCGACGGGGACGAACGCCGACGACGCAGTGGCCGGGTTCCGTCCCGGCATCCGGGCTGCGGCCGAGCGCGGTGCCGTGACGCCGTTGCGCGACGCCGGGCTGACCAAGTCGCAGATCCGGGAGGTGTCGCGTCGCTGGGGCCTGCCGACGTGGAACAAGCCGGCGGCGGCCTGCCTGTCCAGCCGGGTGGCCTACGGGCTGGAGATCACGCCGGCGCGGTTGGCTCGGGTAGACCGGGCGGAGACGGTGCTGCGGGCGCGGCTGGTGGACGGCGGCGTGCCCGTCCGTAACCTGCGGGTTCGCGACCTCGGCGACCAGGCCCGGGTCGAGGTGGATTCCGACCTCGTCGAGCAGGTCGCGTCAGCGGCCGAAGCGCTGGCGGCGGTGCGCTCCGCTGGGTTCGACTCGGTCGACGTCGACCCGCGGGGATTCCGTTCCGGCTCGATGAACGAGTTGCTGCCGGAGCCGTCCCGCTACCGTTAGCCCGGTTGATCACGTTCAGCATGCGTGTGGGTGCCGTACCAGGAGCGTGCGGGTGGTACGGCACCCATAGCCATGCTGAACGTGATCAACCGGACCCCCGGGCGGTTAGTCGGCAGACGGGGCGGGGAGGCCGGCGGTGATCGCGGCGAGCCGGACGCAGGAGACGAAGAGCGCTTCGCGGGCCTCGTCCGGCAGCCAGCTCAGGTGACCATGCGCTTCCAGGCTCGTGATCCCGTGTAGCGACGCCCAGCAGTGCAGCATCGCCTGGAAGGTCTCCGGAGCAGGCTCGGGCTCGTCGGGGTGAGCCTCCCTCTCGATTTCCATGCATTCTTGAATGGCCTTGTCGGCCTCGCCGAGCAGCGGCTTGCCTAGTTCGCCGCGCTCAGCGGCATGGAAAAAGATCTGCTTGAGCTGTGACATGGCACGGATGGCCGCCTCGGTCGTCGGTCCGTCCTCGGGAGCGGCGTACCCCGGCACCGGCATGCCGAGGATCAGCGCGAATCGCACCGGCTCGTGCTTGGCCCAGGAGCGGTAGGCCTCCGCAATGGCGAGGAACCGTCCCCACGTGTCATCGGCCGGAACACTCTCGCGGGCAGTCGCGACAACGCGGCCCAGTTCGTCGTACGTGTCGGCGATCAATGCCGTGAGCAGTTCGTCGCGGTCGGCGAAGTAGCGGTAGAGGGCCGGCGCCGTCATGCCCATCTCACGGGCGATATCAGAGAACCGCAGATCTGTCGTGCCGTGTTCGGCCATGAGCCGGGTGGCGGTCTCCTTGATCTCATCGATCGTGGCGGCCCGTGCTCGCTCGCGGCGCGACAGCGGTGGACCGTCCGGCGCCGACTGGTGGGGGGTTTGTGTCGTC
>JASLBX010000402.1 GCA_030146385.1 Jiangellaceae bacterium
CCGCGACAAGGTGCTGGACGGCGTTGACCTGGACGACCTCAAGCTGGACGATCTTGACCTGGACGAATCGTCCGCGAAGTCCAACGGCGGTGCGAAGCCGACCGGCGGCACCAAGGCGAGTGGCGGCACAGCAGCGAGCAGCGGCACAGCACCGACCAGCGGCGCCAGCCCCAACGGCGGCGGCGCTACGCCCGCCTACGACCCCGACACCACCTGACGTTCGATCACGTTCAGCAGGCCTGTGCCTGCCGTACCAGGCGCGTGCGGGTGGTACGGCGCCGACAGACCTGGTGGGCCGCCCACCCCGATACGTTGCGAGCACGGGCTCCGCTAGCCCAATTGCCGGTCAGCGGGACGCAGGCGTGAGGTCGAGCGACCTGCCGGCCAGACCCCGCTTACGGTGCGACAGGCCGCGCGCCACCTCGCGAAGCGCCACCGAGACAGGAGCATCCGGCTCGGACACCACTAGCGGAAGGCCAGCGTCGCCACCTTCGCGAACCCGCGGGTCGAGCGGGATCTCACCCAGCAGCGGCACGGTCGTCCCCAGCCGCCGCGCCAACCCGTCGGCCACGTGCTGGCCACCGCCACTGCCGAAGATTTCCAGCCGGTGGTCCGGTCCACAGTGTGGGCAAGGCAGGTAAGACATGTTCTCGATCACGCCCACGACCTGCTGATGCGTCTGCAGGGCGATCGATCCAGCCCGTTCGGCGACCTCGGAGGCGGCGAGCTGAGGCGTCGTGACGACCAGAACCTCCGCCGACGGCAGCAGCTGGGCCAGCGAGATGGCCACGTCGCCGGTCCCGGGCGGCAGGTCGAGCAGGAGTACGTCGAGGTCGCCCCAGTATACGTCGGACAGGAACTGTTGGAGGGCCCGGTGCAGCATCGGGCCGCGCCAAGCCACGGGTGCGTCCCGGTCCGGCTTGAACATCTCGGTCGAGATGACCTTCACCCCGTGCGCTGGGACGGGCATGATCATGCGTTCGACGATCGTCGGGTGGCTGCCTTCGACGCCCAGCATGCGCGGCGCCGAGTGGCCGTAAATGTCGGCGTCGAGCAATCCGACCCGGACGCCGTCCTGCGCCATGGCGGCAGCCAGGTTGGCCGTGACGGACGACTTTCCGACCCCGCCCTTGCCGGACGCCACGGCGAAGACGCGGGTCAGCGATCCGGGCTTGGCGAAGGGAATCTCTCGCTCCGGCTGGCCGCCGCGGAGCTTCTGCTTCAGCGTGGACCGCTGCGAGTCCGACATGACGTCCAGCGCAACGTCGACCGAGCTGACGCCGGTCAGTTCGGATACCGCAGTGGTGACGTCACGCGTGATCGTGTCCTTGAGCGGGCACCCGGCGACGGTGAGGAACACCTCGACCCGGACCCGCCCGGACGCGTCGACGTCGACGGACTTCACCATGTCGAGCTCGGTGATTGGCCGGCGGATCTCGGGGTCGTTGACGGTGGCCAGCGCGGCCATTACCTGATCGGTCGTCGGGGTGGAACTCATACTCACGATGCTACGTGTTCGGTGCGATCCAGCTACGATCGCATGGCGATGCCGACTCAGCCGAGAACCGACGAGCGGATCACACCCGAGCAACTCGAGGTGTGGCGGACGCTCCTGCGCGTGCACGCCCGCGTGAGCCGGCGGCTCGAAGAAGACCTGCAGAGCAAGCACAACCTGCCGCTGGCCTGGTACGACGTCCTCGTACGTCTCGTCGAAGCCGACAACCACCGGCTGCGGATGAGCGAGCTGGCCGAGCGAGTCATGCTCTCGCCCAGCGGACTGACCCGGCTGGTCGACCGGCTGGTCGCCGAGGGACTGGTGCGGCGCGAGCACGCCGAGCAGGACGGCCGCGGCTTCTATGCTGTGCTGACCGACGAGGGCTACGAGCGGCTCCGCGAAGCGTCCGGCACCCACCTGCGCGGCATCCGCGACTACGTGATCTCCCACTACACGGACGAGGAACTCCGCATCGTCGCGTCCTACCTGAGCCGCCTCGACGACTGACGTTGGATCACGTTCAGCATGCGTATGGGTGCCGTACCAGGCGCGTGCGGGTGGTACGGCACCGACAGGTCTGGTGGAGTGTCCGAGCTATGAGAGCAGCGGGTTCCAGGCCCCGGTGACGACCGACAGGCCGACGGCGGCGACCGTCACGGCCAGCGACGCCGCGACCAGCAGCGCATCCCCCCGGTCGAACCGCTGCTCCCGAGCGGCAGTACGGGGACGTCCGCTGTCGAAACCGCGCGCCTCCATGGCGGCCGCGAGCCGGGTCGCCCGCCGTACCGCCCCGACCAGCAGGGCGAACACCTTGCCGGCGAACAGCCGGACCCCTCGTACCGGGTTCGCCCCCGCGGACAGCCCGCGCGCCCGGCGGGCCCGGCCCAGCGTCTCCCAGTCGGCGGCCAGCAGCGGGGCCAGCCGCAACCCGGCGAGCGCGCCGTACGCGAACCTCGCCGGCACGCGCAGCCGCTGCACCAGCGCGTCAGCGAGGTCGACGGGGTCGATGGTGAGGATCGCCAGGACGCCGGGCAGGGCGATCGCCGCGACCCGCAGCCCGGCCGCCCCGCCGACCGCGAGGCTCTCGGTCGTGAGTAGCAGCGGTCCGGCTTCCAGGACGGTTGCTCCGCCCTCGCGGTCGGTGAACACCGCGTTGCCAACGCTCAACGTGACCACGGCGAGCCCAAGCGGCCACGCCCGGCGAGCCAGCGCCCGCCACGTGACGCCGCACAACGGGACACAGAGCACGGTCGCCACCAGGACCACCGACGGCGCGACCGGATCGACGCTCGCCAGTAGCGCCAGCCCGGGCAGCAGCGCCGCCGCAATCTTCGCCAGCGGGCTGCGTCGCGCGATGGGTGCAGCAGAGTCGCTGACGGCTGGCACGGCAAGCGCGCTCACGACAGCCGTCCACGGTCCACGGTCACGCGGCGGTCCGCGAGCGCATCGGCAAACGCCCCGTCGTGCGTGACCGCGAGCAGCGCCGTCCCGCCGTCCCGCAGGTCCGCGCACAGGTCGACAAGCTCCGCCCAGGTCCGCGCGTCCTGCCCGAAAGTGGGCTCGTCCAGGACGACGACGTCCGGAGTGGTCATTAGCGCGGTGGCGACCGATAGCCGACGCTTCTCGCCGCCCGACAGGGTGAACGGGTTCGCCGCCGCCAGCCGGTCCAGCCGCAGCCGCTCGAGCAACTCGTCCCGGCGTCGCGTGGCAGCCTCAGCCGGCACCCCGGCCTGCCGCGGCGCCACCATGAGCTCGGCGTCCACCCGGGGAGTAAGGAACTGGTGCTCGGGATCCTGGAACACCACGCCCACCCGCCGGCACAGGTCACGAGCGCGCCACCGGTGCAGGGATCGGGATGGATCGTCGCGCACCATCACGGCTCCGGAGGTGGGTGAAAGCAGCCCGGCCAACAGCAGAGCCAGGGTCGACTTGCCACTTCCGTTGGGCCCGGTCACGGCAACCGCCTCGCCGCGATGCAGCGTGATGTCAGCGTCCCGCAACGCGAGAGGAGCGTCGGACGTGTACCGGACGCTCAGCCCGCGCCCGTCCAGTACCCCCGCCCCACGAGAAGGTCCTCGACGCGGCACGGGAGGCGGCGGACCCCACGGCTGCGGCACCCACACACCGGCCTCCGCCAGTGCGGCGCCTCGCCGTCCGAACACCGCGTCGGGCGAGCCGTCGTCGACGATGCCGCCGCCGGGCTCGAGCACCACCACCCGGTCGACGAGCGGCAGCGCCGCCTGTACGTGGTGTTCGACCATCAGCAGGGTGGATCCGGTCTCGTCCAGCACCCGTCCGACGGCGTCCAGGACGCTGTCCGTCCCGGCCGGATCCAGGTTGGCCGTCGGTTCGTCCAGGACGAGGAGCGATGGGCCGCGGACGACCGTTCCGGCTAAGGCCAGGCGCTGCTGCTCGCCGCCGGAGAGCGCCGCCGTCGAGCGATCGCGGCCGTACGGGAAGCCGACCAGGTCGAGGGCGGCGTCCACCCGCGGCCAGATGTCGTTGGTGGGCACACCGGCGTTCTCTAACCCGAAGGCCACGTCGTCGCCGGCCGACGCCATCATCAGAGCCGACTCAGGATCCTGGAACAGCATGCCGACCAGGCTGCGATCGGTTCCGGCGGGGTGCCCTCCGACGATGATCTCGCCTTCGGACTCGGCCGCCGTCTCTCGGTCGAGCAGTCCGGCGATGCCGTGCAGCAGGGTCGACTTGCCGCCGCCGGACGGCCCGAC
>JASLBX010000406.1 GCA_030146385.1 Jiangellaceae bacterium
CCATGCGGGACGCAATTGTCGAGGCCGCAGAAGACGCCGGAACCGACGTCGAAGCCGCCGACGTCGCAATGGGCCGGATGCGAACCGGCTGGCGAGTCCTCGACGTTGATGACATCGACCAAGACCAGCTCATCCGCCGAGTGGCGTTCCCGACGCCCGACAAGGGTGTCCGGCGCGCGTACGAGACGGTCTTCTCCGAAGCAGCGGAAGCGGGCTACCGCTACGTCATCGACGCAGACACCGGTGACGTCCTCCTGCGGCAGACAGTTGTCGACCACGCGATCGACGACCCGGTGTGGGAGATCTTCCCGGCGACGCCGCCGTTGACGCCGATGGGCCGACCGCCGTGGAACTACTCGAGCGCCGACACCAGAAGCCTGTGGTGCTGGACCTTCCTTCCGGGCTGCCAGCTCCCGGTGGAGAACGACGCGGCCCGGGTCCAGTGGGACGTCGACGCGCGAACGGGCCTGCCGACGTTCACGACGATCGGCAACGCGGTCGACGCCGCGGAATGGTGGAACACGGTTCCACCGGCCTCGCCCGGCCAGCGGCCGACCAGCCCTGACCGCGAGTACCGATTCCCGTGGACCAACGTCTGGTACGAGACGAGGTGCCATTCGGGCAATCTCGTCCCGGGCGGGAATGATATCGACGCATCCGTGACCAACCTGTTCGTCGGGAACTGGCGGATGCACGACTGGTCCTACCACCTCGGCTTCACCGAAGAGTCATGGAATGGCCAGGAGTTCAACTTCGGGATCAACCCGGACGGCGAAGGCGACCCGGTGATCGCCCGCGCACAGGCGGGAGCGATCACGCCGGGATCCCGCGACAACGCGACCATGGGCACGCGGCCGGACGGCACATCGTCGATCATGAGCATGTTCCTGTGGCAGCCGATCGCCAACGGCTTCTACGGCCCGTGCGTCGTCGGCGACTACGACATGTCGGTGATCGGGCACGAGTACACCCACATGATCGAGAACCGGATGATCGGCAAGGGCTTCCGCCGCTCCGGCTTCCACGCCGGCGCGATGGGTGAGAGCTGGTCCGACTTTGTGGCGATGGAGTACCACAACGAGTACGGCCTGCTGCCGACCGGTGGCCAGGATCGCTGGGCCGTCGGCCCGTACGTGACCGGCAACCCGATCCGCGGGATCCGGAACTACAACATGTCGTTCCCGTCCGCGGGCCAGTTTCCGCAGCCGGGACGCGACCTCCGAGTCGGTGCATTCCACTTCGGCTCGATGGGCTACGACATCGTCGGGCCGCAGGTTCACGCGGACGGTGAGATCTGGAGCGCAACCAACCACGACATCCGGTCGCTGTTCCTCGAGCGGTACCCGAGCCCGAGCGGTGCCCGGCAGCGCGAATGTGCCGACGGGTTGCGGGACGCGCAGGACTGCCCCGGTAACCGCCAGTGGATACAGACGGTGTACGACGCGTTCCTGCTCATGCCGACTGCCCCGACGATGCTGGACGCGCGTGACGCGTACCTCGCCGCGGACATGCTGCGCTTCGGCGGGGCGAACCAGGATCTGCTCTGGCTCGGCTTCGCACGCCGTGGTTTCGGCGAGAACGCATCGGTCGAAGGGACGCAGGACACCGACCCCGTGCCGAGCTTCGAGTCGCCCATGCACGAGGAGGCGACATTGCGGTTCGAGGCGGTGGCCAAGGATGATGGTGGCCAGCCGGTGGATGCGCAGTTCTTCGGGGGCAACTACGAAGCCCGGACGACGGCCTTGCAGTCGGTCGAGCGGTTCGTGCCCAACGCGGAGGGCTACAACTTCGTCGCCCAGGCCGAGGGCTACGGACACGTGCGCTTCTTCGTCCGGCACCTGAGTGCCGGCGAAGACCGGACGATCACGGTTCACTTCCCGACCAACGTCGCCTCCCTCGCTCAGGGTGCGACGGCGTCCGGGGACGGTGATCGCCACAGCGACTTGATCGACGACACCGAGGCCACGAACTGGGAGAGCGTGACCATGCCGGTGGAAGGCGCTCAGGTGACGATCGCGCTCGACGGCCGGCAGTCGTTCACGCAGGCCAAGGCGAGCGCAATGCTGCTGCCCGGGCAGAACCGGTTCACGGCTTTGCGCCAGTTCGAGCTGTACGCGTGCACGGAGGGCAACACGGCCAACCCGACCTGTGACGGTTCGACCGATGACGGGTGGACGCGGTTCCTCCGCAGCCAGCGGGACGCCTTCCCAGGGCCGAACCCGCGCCCGTCGTCGCCCGATCTGCTGCTACGTTCGTTCCAGATGCCGGGGATGACGGCCACGCACGTCAAGTTCGTCGTCCTGGCGAACCAGTGCTCCGGTAACCCCAACTTCCAAGGCAACCAGCATGACGATCCGGCCAGCCCCACCTCGGACTGCCGGTCGATCACGATTGGTTCCGATCAGGTTCGCGCTGCGGAACTCCAGCTGCTCACGAGCCGGCCGCGAGTCGACGGTGCGACCCTTTCCGATTGAGGACAGTCGGTGGGGTGGGTCAGTCGACCCGCCCCACCGGTGTGGGGTCCACATGACTCAGTCCAGTGATGGCTTCACGAGCGAGCGCCACCGCCGGGGAGGTGGCACCTGCAGTGCTGACGCCACCGAACGCCGCGGACGTGATCCGCCCTTGGGTCGGGCGCCACGACCACCTCACAACTCGAAGGAGTGAACACATGCGGAAATCAATTCGATCGTCCCTTGTCGTCGCAGCGACGGCACTGCTGCTCGGCATGAGCATGCAGGCGGCGGTGGGCCAGGGTGACGAGACCGACCCCAAGAGCGGGCCGGTCCCATCCACAAACGGCACGCCACCCGGTCAGGCGGAGCACAGGGGCGACCCCAGCACGCAGAACCTGCATGCCATGGGCCAGAACCAGCATCCCGCCACGTTCGCCGTCCCAGACGGGGAGCGCAAGATCAGTTCGGACATAGCCTTCTGGGGGAAGCTAGCGATCCAAGGCAACTACGACGGCTTCCGGATTCTCGACGTATCGGCGCCGGGCAACCCGAAGCTCATCTCCCACCCGAGTTGTAACGGCGATCAGGGTGACATCGTGGTGTGGGAGAACACCGTTGTCCGGTCGTGGAACTCCCCCGCGCCGGAGGGTCGCCTGTGTATGGGCGAGCCGGTGCCGGTCGGGTTCGAGGGCGTCCACGTATTCGACATCAGTGACCCGGCTGACCCGCAACTGCTGACCGCAGTGGAGTTCAGCGAAGTTGGTGCGATGACGCGCGGCACCGCCGACGGATGTGGATCTCACACCGCCACCGCGGCGCCAGACCTCGCCAA
>JASLBX010000105.1 GCA_030146385.1 Jiangellaceae bacterium
GGTCACTGTGGCTGGACCTGAAGATCATCCTGTGGACCTTTCCTGCTCTACTGAAGGGCCACGATGGCTGAAAACGCAACAGGCCCTCCACGCTCCGTCGCGATAGTCAGCGCGACCGCACCGTTTCCACCAGATACCGGCAAGAAGGTGGTCGTCGCTGGACTGCTGGAGTACTGGATCAGTCGGCTTGGATCCGAGCGTGTCCGCTATGTCCTCATCGCGCCGCCCAGTGCCACCGATGCGGGCTTCCCCGTCCCCGTGGTCCTCGTTCGTAGCCCGAGCCTAGGTGAGCAGTGCGCCGCCGTCGCGCTGCGTACTGTCGCCACCCGACGTCGCACCCTTCAGGAGTCGATGCTCTACGCCCGCCGTATCCGCCGCGAGCTCGACCGGATCCTTGCGGAGATCGACGCTGACCTGGAGATCTACGACACTGTCCGGCTAGGTCAGTACGCCACAGAGCTGACCACCCGCCGGGCCAAGCAGCGCGTGGTGTACCTCGATGATCTGTTCTCGCGAAGGTACGCCAGGATGCAGGCGGCGATGCGCGATCGCAAAGACGCTCGGTTCGATGCGTTGGGCGAGTTCCGGATCTTCATCCCGCGGCCACTACGGCCGATCGCGGAGGTGACCGCCGTGCAACGCGCTCTGCTGGCCGCCGAGCAACGCCTGGTAGAGCGTCGCGAGCTTGCGTCCGTCCAGGAGTTCGATGCCTGCCTGCTGGTGAACCGTGAGGAAGCGGTACACCTCACTGGCCGTACCGGGGCGGACTCCGTCGCGGTACTGCCACCGCTGGTAGCCGCTGAACGACCACTGATCCCTCGCCGACATCGCGGTTCTCAGTTCGTGTTTCTCGGACGAATGAGCCTGCCGCACAACCACGATGCCATGGCTACGTTCCTGGCGGAACAAATGCCCGAGTTGGTACGCCAGGTACCGGACGCAGAGCTGCGAATCATTGGAGGAGGCGTGCGCCCGGATCTCAAGTCGCTCGCGTCACGGTGGGGCGACCGGGTGCAGATCGACGGCTATGTCCCCGATCTGGACCGAGCGCTGGCGGAGTGCTGCGCGATGGTGAACCCGATCAGGTTCGGCTCGGGCGTGAAGCTTAAGGTGATAGAGGCGCTGGCGCGTGGAGTCCCAGTGGTGTCCACTTCGGTAGGGGCGGAGGGCATTGCGTCCGGTCCCGAACAAGGCGTGCTGGTCGAAGATGATCTAGATCGCCATCCAGAACTGATGCAGAAGCTGACCGCACCTGACTACAACTCACGCATATCTCGGGCTGGCAGGGCACATTTCGACGCTGTGTACTCAAAGCCAGCAGTCTTTCGCTGCTACGACGAGATCTTCGGGTTGACGTGATGATCCCCTGGGCCTTCGGCTCCGCCACCGAAGCAGTCATTGCACTAGGCATGCTTGCGGCGCTTCCGCTGGTGGCCATCGCCTTGGTGGCAGCGTTGCGCAACCCGATATCGCTGCTTGCCGTCTACGCCGCCGTGGTTCCGTTCGGGTCGTCGCTGCGCATCCCAGGAATGGGGCCGTTCGGTAGTCTTTCGACACTTGTGGGGCTGCTGGCGCTGGCAGCGCTGCTTGCTCGCCTCGCACACCGGCCGTCGATGGGTCGCATTCAAGCGAGTGCGACGCCGGCGTTCGCCGTGTTACTTGTCGGCGTGGCCGCCGCGACGATGATGTGGTCGATCGACCCCTCGCGGACGATGCAGCAGGTCGCCGTCCTGGCGAGCCTGGTGGCACTCTATGTGGTGATCGCGGTGACGCCGGTTTCTCCCGCGGACGTGCGCAGGTTCGAAAGTGGTCTCGTCGCAGGTGGAATTGTCGTCGGCGGCTACGCGGTCTACCTCGCGGCGACCGGTGCTTTGGTCAACGCGGAAGACCAGCGATTCGTCGCTGCAATCGGTGGCAGCGAGACCGGCGACGTGGCCGACCCCAACATCACCGCTGCGTCGCTCCTACTGCCAATGGCCGTTGCCCTGGACCGGGCGATGCAATCCGGACCCCTTAGGCGGCGGTTGGGCAATCTGTTCGTTGCTGTGACCCTGCTGCTCGGAGTACTTCTTACCGGATCACGGGGCGGCATGCTGGGAATCCTTGCCATAGTCCTCGTATTACTGCTGGTCCGCCGTCCACGGACGGGTGCCGTGCGGGCCGCACTGCTCGTACCCGCGATAGCTTTCCTGGTCGCCACGGCGCTGGCACCGCAATACGTCATCGAACGCCTCACGACCGATATGCGTTCGTCCGGTCGCACCGATATCTGGATCGCCGGGCTACGCGCCTGTCCCGAGCACTGTGCCGTCGGCAGCGGCTGGGGAACATTCTCCGCCGCGCATCAGGAGGTGCTGCTCCAGCAACCCGACACCCGTGGGAATCGGCTTCTTGTCGAGGCTCACAACCTATGGCTCGGCACCGTGGTCGAGGGTGGATTGATCACGCTGATTCTGGTCATCCTGATCCTGTGGTTTGTCGCGCGTGACCTGTCCAGACTCGAGCCCCCGCACCGGGCAGCACCACTAGCTGCGCTCGTGGGGCTGGTGATCGCCTCTGTGTTCTTGCAGTCGCTTGGATTCAAGTTCTTCTGGCTGGTGCTGATCTACGGAGCTCTCATGATGAATGCATTTGCTGCGCCGCTCGCTCGCAGCGGCGTCCCACCACTGGCGTCTGACGGCGAACCGGCAAGGCGGGGCCGCCCATGACGCAATCGACGTCCGACCCGATCGCTACCTACTGGTGGGCGGTGCGACACTACCGCTGGCTGGCGGCCGCTCTGGCGGCTATGGCGCTCATCTTGGCTGGCATCTTGATCGCACGGCAGCAAGCTGCGCCACCGCAATACAAGGCGACCGCCCTGGTCATCGCCAATGAGCTGGCTCACAGCCCGGAGCAGCTGCCTCGGCTTGCCGAGACGCTGCTGGCTAAGGATTCGGTGGCCGAAGACGCCATCGAAGCGGGCGGATTGCCCTGGAGTCCAAAAGAACTGCGTGAGGAACATGTCGAACTCACGCCGCTCGAGCAGAACGTCCTGATCGAGGTAACCGGGCAAGCTACGGAGCCGAACGTCGCCGCCGAGACCGCAAACTCGGTCGCCGACGCACTGACCGAGGCGCTCAACCGACCAGGCAGTGGCGTCGGGGTGTTCTCCGTCCAGCACCGGGCGAGTCCGCCCACCGAACCGGCCGACGACCAGACGATCGCCTTCCTGTTGGTGGGCGGGCTCGCGCTCACAGTGCTGCTGCCCCTTGGCGCAGTCGGCCTTCTATACGGGACACGGCTGCCGATGATTCGTCCCGACGACGCGACGGATGCGGTGAACAGCCGGGTACTGGGAGTGATGCGACTGCCACATCGGCAACGGACGCCACGACTCTGGACTTCCAAAGGTGAGTCGAAAGAAGCCCTCGCTGCGTCCGACCTGCCGGGCCTTGAGGCGCTGTGCCAGACCTTGTTCCCGGATGGCAAGGGCATACGTCTTCTCAGTGCGCCCAGAGGCGCCGGTGAGGTGCGTACCGAAGTCTCCAACTGGTTAGTCGGGGCCATGGCCGAGCAACGAGACGTGGCCGTTGTGCCGGCATTTGGCGTCCAGGCCGACGATATTCATCAACGGGTGCGTGTGTTAGATCGGCCGATCGAGGACGTGCCAGACAACGTACCGGTAGTGATCGATGGCTTCGACAACGACGGCGTAGCGGCCCGGCAGGCCATGCCCGAGGGTGCTCAGGGAGTACTGGTAGTGCCCGAGGGAACTCCGCGTACCCGAGTCATTGACGCCGCCGACCAGTTTGCCTCCGATGAGCTGGCCGGCGTCGTCTTCGTCCGTCGCTGAAGACATTGCGTGTCGACTGCCCTCCGTCGACCCCACCCGCGATGAGGCTTCGCACCAGGGGCAGCGTGCCCAGGACGGGGAACGCATCGCCGAGCAGCAGCACCTCCCGTGTCACGCGCATGACGACCGCGGTGGTGAGCACGACGAGCATCAGTGTTGCGAGCAGCGGGGGCTCAGTGCGCAGTTGCACGGCTGCCAGTGCGCTACCGGCCACGGCTACCGCCAGGTAAACCCGTGGCAG
This sequence comes from Jiangellaceae bacterium, assembly GCA_030146385.1. Classification (GTDB taxonomy): domain Bacteria; phylum Actinomycetota; class Actinomycetes; order Jiangellales; family Jiangellaceae; genus JASLBX01. The sequence goes on from JASLBX010000105.1 coordinate 4,077, forward strand.
GGGGCGTGGGATCGCCGCGCCCAGGACGGCACGGACGCCTGCCT
>JASLBX010000432.1 GCA_030146385.1 Jiangellaceae bacterium
GGCCGGTTCGGAGGCGTCCAGCTGGCCCGGGTGGAGATGCAGGACATCCTGGATCTCGACCAGTACCAGTACTGGGACGGGGATAGCTGGCGGACCGGCGAGGAGGAGGCCGCGGAGACCATCGTGCCGGCGCCGGTCGGCGAGCTCTCCGTACGGTGGAACTCCCACTACAAGAAGTGGCTGATGATGTACCTGAACGACACTCCCCGGCCGGAGTGGGGCACCGGAGCCGTGGTCATCCGGACGGCGGACTGCCTGACCGGGCCGTGGAGCGACGAGTCTGTGGTCGTCACGTCAATCGAGGTGCCTCAGCTGTACGCGCCGTTCATGCCGCCACGCTGGAACAACGGGCCGGACATCTTCTTCACGCTGTCGCGGTTCAACTTCTACGACGTCTTCTGGTGGCACACGTCCCTGACCGACGAGCCGACGGGAACAGAGCGGGCGCACCCAGCGCGCTGCATCCAGTAGCGGCTCAAGGAGTTGGCTGGTCGGGGCGCGGCAACCGTGCCTCGACCGGCAGCAGTTCGGGGAAGGCCGCGTGCGGCTCGGTCTGGTACCAGTACGCGGTGCTCGAGTAGTCGTCCGACCGCCGGTTGGCGTGGCCGTGCTCGATGGTCACGCGGATCGACTGCTGGAACCGCACCGGGTCGTCGATGTGGAACCGGTACAGCGAGATCTTGCCCCACCAGTTCTGCTCGCCGGTCAAGATCAGCCCATGGTACGGCGCGTTGTACTCCTGCGTCGGACACCACGCGGTGTTGAAGTAGTCCTCCGTGCCGGTGCCGTGCAGGGACGGCGGAAACGGCTCGCCGTCCACGAAGATCATGTCGTCGCCCTCGCCGTACCAGTTGAAGTTGTTCAGGCCGGTCTTGCGGAGATTCTCGATATTGAGGTTGCACCCCACGTAGTGGCCCTCGCCCTCCGCCTCGAGGATCACGTAGTTGCCGGCCCCGTCGGTGTTCGTCCCGCCGAACTGGAATTCGTCGTTCGTCATTCCTGACTCGTCGATGCCGTCGCACGGGTTCTCGCGGCGCCACTGCGCGTGGAAGCGGCCGAGCTCCGGGTCGGACGTCCCGGTGAGCTCGTAGTCGACGTAGTAGTACAGCAGCACCTCCTCGGCACTATCGCTCTCCACCTCGATCCGGGCCGAGTCGAACGGCATCGGGAACCAGCAGTTGAACGACTTGCCGTCCTCGGGGCTCATCTGGAGGGGGAGCGAGACGAAGTTGCGCATCCTGGCGTGTCCCATGCCGAACAAGTCGCCGATCGGCGCCTCCACGCACGGGGTGTCCGCGCCGTCCCAGTACATCCGCAGGACGATCTTGCGGAGGTACATCTCGTCCCGGCAGGCGATCGTCACCCAGATGTGCCGCACGACGCCGGGCTCGTCGACCTCCGCGAGCACGGCCCGCTCGCCCGGTTGGATGTGCAGCCGGTCGTCGTTGCCACCGGTGCGGTCCCAGCTCGACGCCCGCGCACTGCGCGTGCGGGTGAGCCGGGGGAGGTCGGCCAGCGGTCCGGTCATGCGATCAACCTTTCAGTCCGGTCAACTTGATGCCCTCGATCAGGCGACGCTGAAGTACAAAGAACAGGACAAGGATGGGTAGGACGGCGACGGTGGAGGCGGCCATGATCAGCTGATACTGCGTCCCGCGCTCGCCGCTGAACTGCTGCATGCCCACCTGGACGACGTACAGGTCCCGGTCGTGGGTGATGATCAGCGGCCACAAGAAGCGGTTCCAGTTGGCCAGGAAGAAGAAGATCCCGAGCGCGGCCATGATGGGCCGGGACAGCGGTAGCACGATGCTGGTGTAGACCTTGATCAGGCTCGCGCCGTCGACGATCGCGGCCTCCTCCAGCTCTCTGGGCATACCCAGGTAGAACTGGCGCAGCAGGAAGATGCCGAACGCGTGCGGGATCATCGGGACGATCAGGCCCCAGTAGGTGTCCACCCAGCCGATGTAGTCGACGACGATGAACAGCGGGATCAGGATGACCGTGAACGGGATCATCAGCGTCGACAGGATGGCAATAAAGATCATATTGCGGCCGGGGTACTCGAGCCGGGCCAGCGAGTAGGCGGCCATCGAGTGGAACAACAGCGACACCAATGTCACGGTTGTCGCGACGAACGTTGAGTTGATCATCCAGCGGGCGAACGCCACCTGCTCGAAGACCTGGGTGAAGTTGTCCCAATGGAAGACTTCGGGCACGAGCACCGGCGGGCGGGCGAGCACCTCCGGTTGACTCTTCAGGGCGCTGGACAGCATCCAGAGCAGCGGCCCAGCGAAGAAGATGAACGCGAACACCGCCAGCACGTAGAGCGCCAGCCGGCTGCCCGCCTGCTTTGCGGTGAACTTGCGACGCCGCTGGGCTCGGGTCTGCTCGCGGACCGCCTCCGCATCTCGCTCAGTCTTCAGGCTCACCACTGAACACCTTCAACTGGATGAGGGAGAAGATCAGAATGATCACGAACAGCGCGATGGCGAGTGCCGACGCGTAACCCAGCTGCAGGAAGCGGAACGCCGTCTCGTAGATATAGAAGACCGCCGTCGTGGTCGCCCCGGCTGGACCGCCCTGGGTCAGCACGAACACCTCGTCGAACATCTGCAACGCGCTGATGAACGAGATGATCAAGACGAACACGCTGGTGCGCCGGAGTAGCGGGAACGTGACGTTGCGGAACTGCCGCCACGCCCCGGCGCCGTCGACCCGAGCGGCCTCGTAGTAGACGCGTGGGATGTCCTGGAGGCCGGCCAGGAATATGATCATGCTGTAGCCGATGCCCTGCCAGAGCCCGACCAGGATGACCGAGATCAGCGCCAACCGGGTCGAGCCCAGCCACGGTTGTGGTTCGATCCCGAATAAGCCGATGATCGCGTTGACCACACCGGCCGGGTTCTGGAGCATGAACCCCCAGATGATCGACGCCACCACGAGCGAGACCATAAACGGCGCGAAGAAGGCCGTCCGCCACAGCCCGGTGAGCTTGATGCCGGAGTGGACGAGCATCGCCAGCGCCAGCGAGGCTGCGAACAGTACCGGGACGAACGTCGCCGTGTAAATGATCGTGATGCGCAGCGAGTCCAGGAAGCGTGAGTCCCGGATAAGCGTCTCGTAGTTCTGCGTACCGACCCACTCGCGCGTCCCGATCCCGGACCAGTCGTGGAACGAGATGTAGAACGCTCCGATGATCGGCAGGGCGACGAAGATCAGCAGCAGTACCCCGTCGGGGATCAGGAAGCCGTACCCGACGAGGCGTTGCTGGCCTCGCCGGGTACTCCACCATCGGAGGCGCCGCTCGGACTCCACGGCGGTCGTGGCCATCAGGTCTCCGGGTTGAGGGGTGCGCCGTCGTAATTGGCCAGGAAGTTGTCGATCTCGTCCGCCGCCCGGTTGGCCGCGTCCTCCCCGCTCGCCCCGGAGAACATGACCGACTGCAAGCCTTCGAACACGGCCCGCGTCACCTGGTCGGGGTAGCGCGGCTGGGCCCGTGCGGTCGGCAGGATCTGGTCGGTGAAGATGCTGAACGGGTCTTCGGCGAACACGTCCGAGCAGCGCTCGTTGACCTGCGTGATGGGCGAGAACTTCGAGCCGATCCGGCAGGCCCACTCCTCGCCGAATTCCTGGTTCTCGATCCACATCCAGCGGGCGAACGCCTTGGCCTGCTCGACGGCCGGGCCGCGACTGTTGATCATCTGCGTCCAGCCGCCGTACACGGTCACCGGCGTTCCGCCGTTCGGTGCGGGAATGGGCACGACGCTGAACGGCGAGTCCGCAAAGTCCTCCTGCATCTGCGCGATCGCCCAGAAGCCACAGACCTGCATGGCGGTCTCACCACGGCCGAGCGGGCCGATGCTGTTGGTCAGTTCCTCCGTCCGCTCCGGCGCGAAGCCCTGGGTGACCAGGTCGCCGAAGAGAGCGAACGCCGACGCGGCCTCCGGGCTGCGCAGCTGCGATCCGGTCGAGTCCTCGTTGACGACCTCACCGCCGGCGCTCCAGAGGAACGGG
>JASLBX010000459.1 GCA_030146385.1 Jiangellaceae bacterium
GCCCCCACAGCCGCCTATCCCCTGGTTGCGCCCCTGCGAATCCGAACGCCCGGCACAGTAGCGAATCACCAAGTGATCGCTAGTTGATTCAAATAACGATTCGGCGATATCTCGTTCTGTCCGCGGCCCTCCGTGCTCTCACCGCCAGGTGTTGTCAGACCCATCCGATAGCGTTGGACACATGTTCGATGCGGCAACAGCTAGTGAGCTGGCCAGTCTGGTGGACCGGCTGGCTGACCTGCCGACTGCCGCTGACGACGCGGAGCGCATCGACCGGATCGCGGCTTTGGAGCGGCTGAAGGCCGCGGCGTACGCAGCACAACTGAGCGAGGTCGCCGAGTTCGCCGAATCGCAGCAAGCGGCGAACCAGGCGATGGGAATCAATGCCCGCCAGGCCAGTCGCGGAATCCCTGAACAGGTGGGTCTGGCGCGGAAGGTGTCGCCGGCAGCGGCGGCGCGGCAGGTGTCCCAGGCGCGGGCGCTGATGCAGGACCTCCCCGTAACGTTTGAGTTGCTGCGGCGAGGCGAGATCTCCGAGCACGTGGCGACCATCGTGGTGACAGAGACTTCCCACTTGGCCGCCGAGGACCGCCGGCTGGTCGACAAGCAGCTCGCCGAGCAGCTCCCCGGGTTGAGCCCGAAGCGGGCGCACGCGGCTGCTCGCCGGCTGGCGATCGAGGCCGACCCGGCCGGCGCGGTCGCCCGGGCCAGCAATGCCCGTAAGGACCGGCGGGTGGGCATCCGCCCGGCGCCGGACACCATGGCGGTGCTGTCTGCGTTGCTGCCCTGTGAGCAGGGGGTGGCCGTGTACGCGGCGCTGCGGCGGCACGCCGACACGCAGATCGCCGCCGGCGACGGCCGCACCCGGGGCCAAATCATGGCCGACACGCTGGTCGAACTGGTCACCGGGCAGGCCACCGCCGCGGACATCTCGGCCGAGATCGGGCTGGTGATGACCGACAGCTCGCTGTTCGGTGGGGACGAGACCGCGGCCGACCTGAACGAGTATGGACCGATTCCCGCCGACATCGCCCGTGACATCGCCCGCCAGGCTGGCAGCACGACCACGAGCAGCTCCGACACGGGCACCAGCGAAGCCAGCGGCCCGGTTACTGGCGACAGCGGCCCAGTGGTCGGCGAGACCCCTAGCCCGGCCAGTGCGAGCACCGACGACGAGCCCGACACCGCTGCCGGGCCGAGCCGAGCCGAGCTCGACACCGGCGACCGGCAGGGTGACAGGCATGTTCGCCGGGCCCAGGTGTTCTTGCGCCGGTTGTTCACCGACACGGTCACCGGCATCATCACCAACTGCGACCCGCGGCGCCGCCGCTTCGACGGCGTGCTCGCCAAGCTGCTCGTCTACCGCGACCAGCAGTGCCGCGACCCCTACTGCGATGCGCCGATTCGGCACCTGGACCACATCCAGGCCCACGCCACCGGCGGACCCACCACAGCGACCAACGGGCGCGGGCTGTGCGAACGCGGCAACTACATCCCGCAGATGCCCGGCTGGAGAGTTCGCGTCATCGATCCAACCCGGCACATTGTCGAGACCATCACGCCTACCGGTCACCGCTACCGATCCAAAGCACCACGGGCGCCGGGCCGGCGCAGGCTGGCACGCCCGCCACGGATAGAGACCTACTTCGCTGACCTACTGAGATCGTGATGCGACTCCAGTAGGCCAGCGCCCAGGGGCCTACACAGCCGTCACTTACGCTCGGTCTCCACCCGCGCCCGGCCGGACTCCAGCCGGGCCACCGGCACCCGGAACGGCGAGCAGGACACATAGTCCAGGACGATCGACTCGAAGAAGTGGATCGAGTCCGGGTCACCACCGTGCTCACCGCAGATGCCGACCTTCAGGTCGTTGCGGGTCTCCTTGCCTTCCCAGGCCGCGATGGACACGAGCCGTCCCACGCCTTCGGCGTCCAGGGATTCGAACGGCGAAGCGCCGAAGATGCCCTTCTCCAGATAGGCCGGGAAGAACGCGGCCTCGACGTCGTCCCGAGAGAAGCCCCATGTCGTCTGGGTCAGGTCGTTGGTGCCGAAGGAGAAGAACTCGGCGGCCTCGGCGATCTGGTGCGCGGTCATCGCAGCACGCGGCAGCTCGATCATCGTCCCGATCGGGAAGGAAAGCTCGACCCCGTGCTCCTCTGCCACCTCGGCGACGGTGGCCAACGCCATCTCGCGGATCAGCTCGAGTTCCTGCACCGCCGCCACCAACGGCACCATGATTTCCGGCTGCGGGTCCAGGCCACGCTCGTAAAGGGACGCGGCCGCCTCGGCGATCGCCCGCACTTGGAGCTCGAACAACCCCGGCACGATCAGGCCCAGGCGAACGCCGCGCATACCCAGCATCGGGTTCTGCTCGTGCAGCCGCTGGACCTCGGACAGGAGCAGGGCGGCTTCCTTGTCCTCCTCGCCCTTCGCCTCGGCCACTGCCACCCGTACCGACAGGTCGGTCAGGTCGGGAAGGAACTCGTGCAGCGGCGGGTCCAGCAGCCGGATCGTCACTGGCAGCCCGTCCATCGCCTCGAGGATCTCGGTGAAGTCCTGCTTCTGCAGCGGCAGCAATTCGTCCAGTGCCTTGCCCTGCTGATCCTCGTCCCGCGCGAGAATGACCCGCTCGACGATCTTGCGTCGCGGGCCTAGGAACATGTGCTCCGTCCGGCACAACCCAATGCCTTGCGCGCCGAGCGTCCGGGCACGCTGAGCGTCATCCTGGGTGTCGGCGTTGGCCCGTACACCCATCCGGCGGCGAGCGTCAGCGTGGGACATGATCCGCTCGACCACTTCGACGATGTCGCGCTGATCGTCGTCCAGGCCGTCCGATCCCTTGCCCTGCAGCGCGTCCACCACCGCGCTCGGCACCACCGGCACCTCACCGACGAACACCTCGCCGGTCGTGCCGTCGATCGAGATCACATCGCCCTCGGCCACCCGCACGCCGTCGGGAGTGGTGAACTCCTTGGCCCGCGGGTCCACCCGCAGCGCCTCCACTCCGACTACGCAGGTGCGGCCCATGCCGCGCGCCACCACCGCCGCATGGGACGTCTTCCCGCCGCGGGACGTCAACACACCGCGAGCCGCGACCATGCCGCGCAGGTCATCGGGGTTGGTCTCCCGCCGTACGAGGATGACTTCGTCCCCGGCGTCGGCCCACTCCACCGCAGTCGCAGAGTCGAATGCCGCCTTGCCGACCGCCGCACCCGGACTCGCCGGCATCCCCTTGGCGATCGCGTCCCGGTCCGCCGACTGGTCGAACTGCGGGAACATCAACTGCGCCAACTGATCGCCGGTGACGCGCATCAGCGCCTCGTCCTCGTCGATGACTCCCTCGTCGACCAGCTGCCCGGCGATCCGGAACGCGGCCGCGGCCGTGCGCTTACCCACCCGGGTCTGCAGCATCCACAACTTGCCGCGCTCGATGGTGAACTCGATGTCGCACAGGTCCCGGTAGTGGCGCTCCAGCGTCGCCATGATGTCCAGCAACTGGTCGTGGGACGTCTTGTCCAGCCGCTCCAACTCCGCCACCGGGAGAGTGTTGCGTATTCCGGCGACCACGTCCTCACCCTGCGCGTTCGCCAAGTAGTCGCCGTAAATGCCCTGCTTGCCCGTGGCCGGGTCACGCGTGAACGCCACACCCGTGCCCGAGTCGTCGCCCATGTTGCCGAACACCATCGCGACGATGTTGACCGCAGTGCCGAGGTCGTCCGGGATTCGCTCCTGGCGCCGGTACACCCGCGCCCGCTCGGTGTTCCACGAATCGAAGACCGCACGGATCGCCAGATCCAACTGCTGCCGCGGATCCTGCGGGAAGTCCCGCCCCGACTTGGCCCGCACGACGCCCTTGAACTTGCCCACCAACGCGCGCAGGTCATCGGCCCCAAGCTGGACGTCCGCCTCCACGCCCTTGGCCCGCTTGGCCTCCTCCAAGAGGTCTTCGAACGTGTCCGAATCGATGCCCAGGACGGTCGTGCCGAACATCTGCAGCAATCTGCGGTAGGAGTCCCAGGCGAACCGCTCGTCACCCGCCCGCGCCGCCAGCCCGCGAACCGAAGCGTCGGTGATGCCGATGTTCAGGACGGTGTCCATCATGCCGGGCATCGAGTGCTTTGCTCCGGAGCGCACCGACACCAGCAGCGGATCCTCCGGATCACCCAGCCGCTTTCCTATCGCTTCCTGCATGTCGGCCAGGTGGCGACCGACCTCATCGGCCAGCCCATCAGGCTCTCGGCCATGCTGGAGGTAGTAGCGGCACGCTTCGGTCGTGATCGTGAAGCCCGGCGGGACGGGTAGCCCCAGATTTGTCATTTCGGCAAGGTTCGCGCCTTTGCCGCCGAGCAGATCAGCCTGGTCCTTGCTTCCTTGTGAGAAGTCGTAGACGTACGGCACGGGTCGGCCCTCCCATGTGCTGACAGTTGTTTAGACGGTACCCGCGCTCGAGCCGACCATGACAGGCCCTTTGACTCGCCTGGTTCGTTACCTCGATCACGGAGGGCCACACCTGCACACCGCTGCCATGGTGTAGCGTCGTTATATGTAGACAGACAAGCTATGAGTGGTGAGGTGCCGACCGATGGATGGCGCAGATCGCACGGAGAACAGGGACCACACCGGCCGCATCGTTCTCTTGGTCATCGGAGGGATCGTGCTGGCCAATGTCGTCGGCGCTCTGCTGTTCGACCGCGACACCGCGCTCGGCGTCGACGACCTCGTCTACATCCTCATCGGTCTCGCGCTCGGAGCGATCGTCGAGATCGGCTACTTCCGCCGCCGTGACAAGCGATAGCGGCTGCAAACCTCGATCCGCATCAGCACATGCCCTAGCTGATGGCCCCAGGGTCTTCAGCCGCGCTAGAGGTGACTCTGTCGCCAATACCCACGGACGTGCGCGGGTGTGGGATAAGACCGTCGGCCGAGCGCGAAACGTGAGCGTCCGACAAGGCATATGCGACCGCTTCCTCGAGGCTCATCGCTTGACCGAACGCGATGAGCTCCCGCATCCGCTCGGCACCCAGGACGTCTTCGAGATGAGCGAGGACGCGGGCATGCTCCGGCCTGTCGGCTGGGCCACGCTCGGCGCCGACCAGACGCAGCGCCTCGTCGCCCGCGCCGACCATGATCGCAGCACGCTCGGCGTGGCCGAGGCCGAGTTCAGGGCCAGCGAGTTCGCTGACCGTCCAGGCCGCCATCAGCCGTCGCCCGAGCGACCAGCAGATTCGCAGGGCCTCGCGGCCAAGGGCCAGGCCGCGCTCGTAGTCGCCTCGGTGCTGCGCGAGATAAGTGAGGTTTGCCATGAAGACCGTCGCATGCGTGGGGTCGCCGGCTTCATTTGACAACCGAAGTCCCTCGTCATAGGCGACCTGCGCCAGATCGTCGTCGCCATGTAGCCGAGCCAGCTCGCCTTTGATGTTCAACCCGTGTGCGATCAGGGGCTTCTTTCCCGAGCCGCGAGCGACTGCAATCGCGTCGTCACACCGCTGCATCGCGGCGTAATACGCGGCCGAGTCTCCGATGTAGGTGGAGGCCGCGCTCATGTCGCTGAATGCCCGCCATCTCGCGTGATCCTGCGAGTGGAACAGGCCCGCGGCGCGCTCCCAGTGTCGTCTAGCGCCCTCCATGTCCGGCCGGTAGTACTCCAGGTAGCCCGCGGCGAGGTGGAGCTTGCCGAGGATGGGCACATCCAGTGTGCTGGCGTGCTCGAGTGCCTCCGCGGTCCAGGTACGTCCCTCGGCGTAGCGACCTTCCAGCCGCCAATGGCCGTACAGCGACGCGACGATTCGAGCTGCTAGGCGGGTGTTGCCCTGGCTCAGTGACCACACCCGGGCGGCACGGATCTCTTCCGACAACTCGTTGACTTCGTCGATCCAGGAACCTGCGGCATCTTCCCAGCGCGCCGACTCGATGTGGTCGAGACGATCCGCGACATACTCAGCGTGCCGATTCCGTATGGCGACGTACTCGTCCGACTCTGCGAAGAGGCCAGCGGCGTATTCACGTACGAGTTCAAGCATCGCGAAGCGAGGGTGCCCGTCCCGGCCGTGCGTACGGTGCAAGAGGCTCTTGTCGACGAGCGCGACAAGGCACCGTGCCGGCTCCTGCTCCAGGTCGGTGCCACAGATCTTCATGATCGCCTCGGCCGACGTGGGGCCAGCGAAGACCGCGATTCGAGTGAAGAGCTGCCGCTCTGCAGTTGGGAGCAGCCGGAAACTCCAGTCGAGAGTGTCACGGATCGTGTGATGCCGAGTCGGCCGATCGCGCAGGCCATCGGACAGGACGTCGATACGGGAGCGCAAGCGAGCCCGGAGCAGGGCGGGAGGAAGAGTGCGGATCTGGCCGGCGGCAATCTCGATACCCAGAGGCAGCCCGTCGACCGCGCGGCACACCGCTGCCAGGTCCGCCAGGTTTGCCGGTCCCAAGTGAAAAGATCGATCGATCGATCGCGCCACCTGTTCGAACAGCGCAATTGCGGCCGGAATGCCGGCCTCAGCCTCCACGGCCAGCGGAGAAACCTCGAACACGTGCTCACCCATGATCCGCAAGCGCTCGCGGCTCGTCGTGATGACGCGGAGACCAGGTGCGTGTT
>JASLBX010000469.1 GCA_030146385.1 Jiangellaceae bacterium
CGGCGAGCCGGCCGCCGAGCACGTCGTCGACGGCTACCGAGCACTGGTTGTGCCCAGCGCCGCGGTCGACGAGGACGACGGGCGTGCCGCGGGCAGCCACCTGTTCGAGGTACGGGTTCTCGTTCTCGACCGGCGTGATGAGGATCCCCAGCACGCGCTGCTCTTCGAGCTGCTTGACATGGCGGCGTTCGCGCTTCGGATCTTCGCCACTGTTGCACAGTGCGAGCATCGCGTCATGCTCGTCGGCCAACCCCTCGACACCGCGGGCGACGTCGGTGAAGTACGGGTTCGCTACGTCCAGCACGACGAAGCCGACGGTGCGGCTGCGGCCGGCGCGGAGATGGCGGGCGGCCTCATTGCGGACGAAGCCGAGCTCGTCGATCGCTTCCATGACCCGTTGCCGGGTGGCCTTGGCAACACTGTCCGGACGGTTCAGCACGTTGCTGACCGTCCCGACGGAAACTCCCGCCCGCCGGGCCACTGCTCTGATGTTGGCCGTCGTCATCGCTCCTCTTCTGGGCCCTTCCCTGGCTTAACCGTAGCGCTTTTGAAACGACTCAATTGATACGTTGCACCACCGCGTCGGCGTAAGGGACCAGCCGGACCGGCCCCATGAGGCCGTACCGCTGCCGCGAACTGCCCCCGAATGCATCAGGACTGGCCACCCGGAGCCGGTTCAGCAGCGTCGATGCCACTTCGACCTCGATCACATTGGATCCCGGGCGCAGCGCAGGTCCGATGTCCACGATCGGGTTCATGAAGTCGACGGGCGGTAGCGGCTGCCCATTGACGATGACCTGAGCGGTGTCGATGAACTCGCCGAGGTTGAGATAGGCGCCGTGGTGCCTCGCCCATTCACTGCCGAGCTCCACTGTCGTGGAGTACCGGCCCACACCGGACACGTCAGCCAGCTGCGGGAGTTCACTCCACGGCACGAGCGTGTCGAGCTTAAGTTCATGGCGCACGATCACGGTATCGGTCGCCGTAGCGCCGGGCCGCCAGTCGTCGACGCTCAGGTGCCAGCTGACCAGCTCCTGCGCTGCCGGGACGGCTTCGACGGCGGTTCGGCCACCACCACCGGAACATCGCGCGAGCCTCTGCGCCAGAGGCGCCGAAGCGCTCAGCGAAGCGAGCGGGTGCGTTCCCACTCAGTGGAGGCGCGACCGCCGCCGCCTGAACGCTCCACGGGACCACGCTTCCTGCGCCGGCTGCGGCCGTTGCCGCCATGAACCTCCGCCTCGTCGGCCCACGGTCCGTCACACTCATAGAAGGTTCCTTTCCTGGTCGCACCTATTACCTGTGGAACGTTTCACGGTGTTAACGACTCTGCCAACGCGGATTCTGGGTTAGCAACCAATCGGCGTGTCCGCATCCGGCCAACTCTTTTTCGGCAACAAGCAGGTAACAAACCATTGACGTAGCCGCCACACCGCCCCTAACCTCAGTCCATTCGTTGAAACGATTCATAGACGATCACAAGCAGGGGATCGCCGATGACCTACCCCGAAGGCAGGACGGCCGCGTCGCCAGGTGCACCTGCTCAGGCGCCGGTCGTTGCCATGCGGGACGTCTCGAAACACTTCGGGGCGGTTGCCGCATTGCGCAACGCGGAGCTCGACCTTTACGCGGGCGAAGCGCACGCCCTGGTCGGCGAGAACGGCGCGGGCAAGTCGACGATCGTGAAGATCCTCGCGGGTGTGCATCAGCCGGACACCGGCAGTGTGCTGCTCGACGGCTCGCCTGTGCAATTTGACGGCGCCGCTGACGCTCAGGCGGCCGGTATCGCCGTGATCTACCAAGAGCCAACGCTGTTTCCTGACCTGTCCGTCGCCGAGAACATCTTCATGGGCCGCCAGCCGGTCCGTGGCTGGCGGCGGATCGACCGCGGCGCGATGCGGCGGCAGGCGAACGAGTTGTTCGACCGACTCGGCGTGCGAATCAATCCGGACCGGCCGGCACGGGGACTGTCGATTGCTGATCAGCAGATCGTGGAGATCGCGAAGGCCATCTCGCTGGACGCGCGAGTGCTCGTGATGGACGAGCCGACCGCAGCGCTGTCCGGCATCGAGGTGGACCGCCTGTTCTCCGTCGCGCGATCGCTGCGAGACGCCGGCACGGCTGTCCTGTTCATCTCGCACCGCCTGGACGAGGTCTTCACCCTTTGCCAGCGGGTCACCGTGATGCGGGACGGCCAGTTCGTCTCCAGCGACCCGGCGAGCGACCTGTCGGTCGATCAGCTGGTGCGGCGGATGGTCGGGCGGGAGGTCTCGGCACTGTTCCCGAAGACCGAGGCCGAGGCCGGCGATACCGTCCTCGAGGTCTCGGGCCTCACCCGGGCTGGCGTCTTCGCCGACGTGACCTTTGAAGTGAGGACGGGCGAGATCGTCGCCCTTGCCGGTCTCGTAGGGGCTGGACGCAGTGAGATAGTCCGGGCGGCGTTCGGTGTGGATCACTACGACTCGGGCGAAGTCAGGGTGAGTGGCACGCCGCTTCCCAAGAACGATCCCGGTGCCGCCATGGCGGCGGGCATCGCGCTGGTGCCGGAGGATCGTCGCCAGCAGGGCTTGGTCATGGAGCTGTCGATCACCCGGAACGCCACTGTCACCAGGCGGCGGGAGCTGAGCAAGTGGGGTCTGCTGACGGCCGGCCGCGAGCGGACGGCCGCGCGCGAATGGGCCGACCGGCTGAAGGTCAAGACGGCATCGATCGACAACCCGGTCTCCACCCTGTCAGGTGGCAACCAGCAGAAAGTGGTCCTGGCCAAGTGGCTCGCGACCAAGCCGCGGGTGCTGATTGTCGACGAGCCCACCCGGGGCATCGACATCGGGACGAAGGCCGAGGTCCATCGGCTGCTGTCCGAGCTGGCCAACGACGGAGTGGCAGTGCTCATGGTCTCGTCCGAACTACCCGAGGTTCTCGGCATGGCTGACCGCGTCCTCGTCGTCCACGAGGGACGTCTGGTCGCCAACATCCCCAGGTCTGAGGCGACCGAAGAGTCGATCATGTACGCGGCCACCGGCGAAGCCGAGAGGTCGGCATGACGACCGCGGCTGGTGTAGCCCGCCCCGCCGGCGGTGGCGTGGCGATGGCGTTGATGCGGTTCCGAGAGCTGGGCATTCTGCTCGCTCTGGTCTTGCTGGTTGTTGCTACCACGATCACTAACACACGGTTCCTGTCCACCCAGAACGTCCGGGATTTGCTGCTCGGCGCCGCAATCCTGGTGATCCTCGCCGTTGGCCAGAGTCTGGTGATCGTGACCCGCAACGTCGATCTCTCCGTCGGATCGATCCTTGGCCTGACCGCCTTCGGTACTGGCGCGTTGCTGGTCGCCCAGCCCGGTCTCCCACTCGTCGTCGTGATCCTCGTCGGCATGGCCTTCGGTGCTGTCCTCGGTACGGTCAACGGCGGGTTGGTCACGCTGGCCCGGGTGCCCGCGCTCGTCGTCACGCTCGGCACGCTCTACGTCTTCCGCGGCATCGACTATGCCTGGGCAGGCGGCAGGCAGATCAACGCGGCCGATATGCCGAGGTCATTCCTGGACTTCGGCACCCAACGCATATTCGGCATCCCGATCCTGGCGCTCATCGCGCTCGCGGTTGTCCTCGTCGTCGGCTGGTGTCTCGGGAACCTGCGCAGCGGCCGGGAGTTCTACGCGATCGGCTCTGATCCGGCGGCCGCTGTGCTGTACGGCATCCCGAGTGGACGCCGGATCATGGTGGCCTTCGTCGTCAACGGCGCGCTCGCCGGACTTGCCGGTGTGCTCTACGCGGCCCGGTTCGGGACGCTCGACGCCACCGCAGGATCCGGATTGGAACTTCAAGTCGTGGCCGCGGCCGTGGTCGGCGGAGTGGCAATTTTTGGTGGCAGCGGGACGGTCTATGGCGCCGCCATCGGCGCGGTTCTACTGACCACCATCGGCAGCTCGCTGGCGGTGCTGCGAGTTAGCCCGTTCTGGCAACAGGCCGTAGTCGGAATGCTCATCGTCGGTGCGATCGCGCTGGACCGGTTGCTCTCCGCCCGAGTCGCCCGCCGCCTGCAAGGGAGTGGTCCCCGTGGTGCGTGATACCGCCTTCGAGCGCCCAGACGTATCGGCCGACGCGCTGCCGGACCGGCCTGGAGCCGGCCGCGGCGGCTTGCGGTCCGCTCTGGCCGGCTGGGAGACCGCCGTTCTGGCTGTGCTAGCCCTGACCGTGCTGGTCGCGGGCGTGCTGGTCGACGGGTTCGCCACTCAGCGCAACGCCGGCTTTCTGCTCCTCGACGTCATCGCCATCGGGTTGCTGGCCCTCCCTCTGACGCTCATCATCATCACCGGTGAGATTGACCTGTCGATCGCGAGCATGCTCGGTATGTGCAGCGCCACGATGGGCTGGCTCTGGCTCGAGGGGCTACCACTCGAGACGATCATCCCGTTGTGCGTCGTCCTGGGCGCCGTCCTTGGCGCTGTCAACGGCCTGTTCGTGACAGTCCTTGGCTTGCCCTCCCTGGCCGTCACGATCGGCACCCTCGCGCTCTATCGAGGGCTGGCGTTCGTGGTACTGGGCGACCAGGCCGTTGCTGACTTCCCCCGGTCGTTCACGTCGCTGGCGACCGGCAGGTTCGGCTGGATCCCGTATTCCGTGCTGCCCTTGGTATTCCTTGCGGTTGTCTTCGCGATCCTGCTGCACCTCACCCCGTTCGGCAGGTCGCTGTACGTGATCGGCTACAACCGGGAGGCTGCCGCGTTCTCGGGTATCCCGGTGCTGCGAACCAAGTTCCTGCTGTTCGTGGCCAGCGGTGCGATGGCCGGCTTCGCGGGCGTGTTCTGGACGCTTCGCTTCGGAAGCGCGCGCGGTGACAACGCTATGGGACTCGAGCTGGCCGTCGTAGCCGCGGTGCTACTGGGCGGCGTTTCAATCTTCGGAGGGAAGGGTGCGCTGCACGGCGTGCTCGCCGGCGTCCTGCTGATGGGCGCGCTGCGCAACGCACTGCAACTGGCCAACGTGTCCGCGGACGTGCTGAGCATGGTCACCGGCATGCTCCTCATTGCATCCGTGGTCATCCCGAACGTCGCCCTTCGAACTCGCGAGGCGTCCCGGCGACGCGCCCTCGCGACTGTTCCACGCACGGACAAATCAACCGCGTCGTGGCAACCGCCCGGCGCAGAAGATCGAAAGGACTAACACCATGAGAACTCTTCCGAAGTCCCGCGCGACGAGAACGGGAGCGGTCGCGGCTGTCTCGGCCGTCCTGCTCGTGTTGTCGGCCTGCGGCGGCACAACGCGAGACGATGAGGAGAGCGACGGCGCCCAGGCGGCTGACGACACGACGGAAGAAACGGCGGAGGAGCCGGCAGAGGGAGCCAACCCCGACGCCGAGATCCCGGAAGGGCTCTCGGTCACCTTCCTGCCCAAGCAGATCAACAATCCGTACTTCGACATCGCCGCCGCCGGCGGTGAAGCCGCTGTCGGGGAGTTCTCCGGCGAGTTCAACCAGGTCGGGCCGTCCGACGCCACCGCGTCTTCGCAGGTCAGCTACATCAACACCCTGACCCAGCAGGGCGTGGACGTTATCGTCGCGTCGGCCAACGACCCCAACGCCATCTGCCCGGCGCTGGAAGAGGCGCGGGACGGCGGCGCGAAGATCGTCACGTACGACTCTGACACCGATCCGGGCTGCCGCGACATCTTCGTCAATCAGGCTTCGCCAGATGGCATCGCCCAGGTGCAGATCGAGATGGTCGCCGATCTGATCGGTGGCGAGGGTGAGATCGCGATCCTGTCCGCCACCGCCAACGCGACCAACCAGAACACCTGGATCGCGCTCATGGAGGAAGAGCTCCAGAAGCCGGAGTACGAGGGCATCGAGCTCGTGGCCACTGTCTATGGCGACGACGACGACCAGAAGTCGTTCCAGGAGACCCAGGGCCTGCTGCAGTCGTACCCGGACCTGAAGGCGATCATCGCCCCGACCACGGTTGGCATCGCAGCTGCGGCTCGCTACGTCGACGGCTCGGAATACAAGGGTGAGGTGCACGTCACCGGACTCGGCACGCCTAATCAGATGCGGGAGTTCGTCCACAACGGGACGGTCGAGCAGTTCGCGCTGTGGAACCCCGAGGAGCTGG
>JASLBX010000492.1 GCA_030146385.1 Jiangellaceae bacterium
TCGACGATGAGCTGGACTACCCGCGAGAACCCGCGTACCTGGTCATGGCGCGTGTGCTGATCCACCAGAACCGGCCCAACGATGCGCTCCGGTTGCTCGACAGGCTCCACACTGCCGCGGTCGAGCAGGATCGGATCGGCAGCGTCATCGAGATTCAGGTACTGCGGGCACTCGCCTGGGACGTCAAAGACCGCGACACCGCGATCACTGTTCTTGCCGACGCGCTCGCACTCGCTCATCCCGAGGGCTATGTGCGAGTCTTCGCCGACGAGGGGCGGCCGATGGCCGCCGTCCTGGGGCGGCTCATCGCGGACGCTGCGCAGCCGGACGGAGTACCGACCCGCTATCTCGGTCGACTGATGCAGGCGATCGGCCGACTCAACCCAAGCGCTGTGGTTCCGAGCAAGCACATGCCCGCCGTCGTCACCCGGCTCAGCGGTCGCGAACTCGAAGTGTTGAAGCTGCTTGCCACTGGCAGCACCAATCGCCACATAGCCGGCGAACTCGTCGTCTCATCCCATACCGTCAAGAGGCACGTCGCCAACATTCTCGACAAGCTCGGTGCCGCCAACCGCACCGAAGCCGGCGTTCGCGCGCGCGACCTGGGCCTGCTCGACTAGCGGGTGTCTCCCTAGCCGGCATTCACCCAACGCGCCAAGGTCCTACACCGATGCGCCTCCGAATGGCTCCATCGGGCCATGATCCGCGACGCCGTCAGCCCAATCATGAGAAGCCGGCAACGCACATGTGAATGGAGTTCGAGACGTGCAGACGGACGTGACGTCGCAGGCCGATTCCCCGACCAGGAACCGCACTGTGCGGATCCTCATGGGGCTGGCAGCCGCAAGCGCCCTGGGGGCCGCTGTCAGTGCGATCCCTGTCGTCACCGAAGCCCGGGCGCCGACACTGATGGCTGAAACGTGGCGTCTCTACGGGTTCCTTACCTTCGCCAGCCTGTTGGCATTGCTTGGCTGGCGTCCACTGAGCTACCCGTGGCTTTGGGAGATCGTGATCCTCAACAAGCTGTTGCTCACCGTCACCGCGGGTGGCTATGCCGCCGGAGTTCTCGGCCCGGGCGACGTGGACGGGGCCGTGGCGGCGCTCGTCTGGGACGGCGGGCTGACGATAGCGCTACTCGCCGCCTACGTGTCTGGTCGCGGCTGGCAAGCGTGGCTCGGCGGGACATCGGTGCGGATCGCGAGTCGGTACACCTTCGCGACCGAGAGGAGGTAGCACCGTGATCCGGGTGCTGGTCGCCGAGGACGTGCCCATGATGCGCGAAGCTCTGGTGCGGCTGATGGGCCTCGAAGACGACCTTGATGTGGTGGCCGCCGTCGGCAGCGGTGACACCGTCGTCGCCGCCGCACTGCGCCACCGACCTGACGTCGCGGTCATCGATCTCGCGTTGCCAAAGCTGGACGGGCTGGACGTGGCGCTTGAGTTGCACCAGCGGCTACCGGACTGCAAGGTGTTGATCCTCGCCGGTGTTGCCAATCCTGGCTACTTGCGCCGCGGCGCGGAGTGTCGCGTCGCGGGGTTCGTGCTCAAGGAATCCACGCCGCAGGATCTCATCGACGGCGTGCGGGCGGTCGCTGGCGGGGGCAGCGTCATTGACCCACGGCTGGTCTATGCCGCGCTCACGGTGTCGGAAAGACCGCTGACCGATCGCGAGTGCGACGTCCTGCGGCTGACCGCGGAGGGTTCCTCGACCAAGGAGATCGCCGAGACCCTATTCCTCAGCCGCGGCACCGTACGCAACTACCTGGCCTCGGTGGTGACCAAGCTGAATGCCCGGAACCGGGTCGACGCGATCCGGCTCGCCCGTGAGGCGGGCTGGCTTCAGCCGACTCGTGCGTAACGCACCCCAGACGCGTGCGGCCGGCACTGCCGCCCGCATGGCGCCTGATGGCAGCGTCGAGACCGAGCTTCGACGGATCGAGGAGGAACGATGCATGTACTGGTAGCCGGATCCAGTGGAGTCATCGGGCGCCAGTTGGTTCCCGTGCTGCAGGCCGGCGGCCATGAGGTGGTGGGGTTGGCGCGAGCCGCCTACCCGTCCCCGGTCACGGTCATCGAGGCAGACGCGCTGGACAGGCACACCGTCCTCCGCGCGTGCGCGACACCAGACCCGACGCGATCGTCAACATGCTCACCGCGATCCCGAAGCAGATCAACCCGAAGCGGCTCACCGAGGATTTCGAGCTGACCAATCGGCTACGCATCAGCGGCACCAGGAACCTGCTCGCGGCGGCCGCAGAGGTGGGAGTCGGCCGGATCGTCTCCCAAGGGCTGGCCTACGCCTATGAGCCGCGCGGTCGCGGGTTAGCCGATGAGGACACGCCTTTGTGGCGGGACCCGCCGAAGCCGTTCGTGCCCGTGCTGGACGCGCTGAAGAAGCTGGAAAGCGCCACCTTGGGCGCCGGCGGAACCGTGCTGCGGTACGGGCACCTGTACGGTCCGGGCACCAGCTATGCCGCTGACGGGTCGTTTGTCCAGCAGGTCCGCGATCGCCAGGTTCCGCTGGTCGGTGGTGGCACTGCGAACTTCTCGTTCACGCACACACGCGACGCGTCGACAGCCGTGCTGGCCGTACTCGAGGCCGGCCACACCGGAGTCTTCAACGTGGTCGACGACGATCCGGCATCGATGAGCGAGTGGCCGCCCTATCCGGCGACCGAGCTCGGCGCAACGCAGCCCAGACGTGTGCCGGCGTTCTTGGCACGTTGGGCTGTCGGCCCGTGGGGGGTGGCGTTCATGACCCGGCTCCGCGGAGCCGACAACGCCCGCGCCAAACGCATCCTCGGCTGGGAGCCTGTGTATCAGTCCTGGCGCGGAGGATTCTCCGCCGAGCTCAGCGCCAGAACGGCGGCCCGTTGATTCAGCGATCCGCGACCCTGACGGACGACGACCGCAATCGAGCCACTGTGTTCGTACCTCGCTGTGCCGACAGTCCTGTGCTCGGCGCCGACGCGACTGTGGGCCGAGCGGCGGCGGAGCGCTTGCGTCTGCTGCTCGGCTGGGCCGACCCGCAGACCGTCTACGTCACCTACGGCAAACTGGGGCGTCGCCGGCCGTGCCATCGCGGCGAGCGCGAGTGAGGACGCGCGCGCCGACGAGTCGATCAGCTGCGTGATTAGGACGTCGTAGGCTGTTCCTCCGCCGTCACGTCCACCATCCAGTTGATGCCGAACCGGTCGGTGCAACTGCCGAAATAGTCGCCCCAGATCTGCTTCCCGAACGGCATCTCAACGGTGCCACCCTCGGCGAGGCCGGCGAAGAACCGTTCCGCGTCCGCGACGCTGTCCGGGCTCACGCACACGTAGGTGTTGTTCCCCGCCGTGACCTTGCCCATGTTGGAAGGGACGTCTGACCCCATCAAGACCGAATCGCCCAGGGGCAGCGAGATGTGCATGATCTGGTCTGCCGCTGCCGGATCGTCGAGCGCGTCTGACGGCATGTCGGAGAAGCGGGTCACATTGCTGAACTCACCGCCGAAGACCGACTTGTAGTAGTCGAACGCCTCCATGCAATTGCCGCTGAAGTTGAGGTAGGGATTCACCGCTGCCATGACTTCCATCCCTCCCGAAGTTGTGCTAGCCGGACTATTGCCAGGTTCCCACCGAGCGCCGGGCGTGGCAATGATGCAGCAGCGATGTCCATGGCCCGGTAGCCAGACCGACATCGAGGATCCACCCGTCCATCAGATCTGGTGCACCGAGTCCGTCCCTCCAGGGCGAACCAGGCCCATCTCGTATGCCGCCACGGCCGCCTGGGTTCGGTTCCGCAGGCCGAGCTTGCGCAGGAACGCCGCGACGTGGGTCTTCACCGTTCCCTCACTGACGAACAGGGCGGCCGCGATCTCCGCGTTGGAGCGGCCCATCGCCTGCTGGCGCAGCACGTCGGACTCACGGCCGGTCAGATCGTCCAGCCGGGGATCGCGGGTGGGTCGGCGTTCGGCGTACTCCTTGAGCGCCCGCCGGGCCGGTTGGTAGCACCGGCTCGGCGGGCGCTCTAGGCCTGCCGTTCGTCTCCTAGAACCCTGCTTCCTGCGCGGCCTGAAGCCCGCCGACGATCGGCAGGTTAACGCGGCTGTTGTTGACGTTCACCGTCACCGACGGCCGGTCCTCGTTCGGTGCGATGCAGTTCGGGAAGGTCGCCGAGCAGAGGAGCGACCGGTAGCTGGACACGATGACCACAGCGATCTGGTGGCCCTCCTCGAAAATGTAGTCGGTCGGGTAGAGATCAAAGCTGAACTCGTACGTCTCGCCCGGCACCAGCGGCGTCTCACTCGAGTAGTCGTACAGGTTCAGTCCGTCCACACCGCCGCGGGCCACCCGCCAAGTGGCCAACGTGTCGATGCGCTTGACGGTCTCGAGGTAGCAGCCGTCGTCCGTCCAGGCGTCGCCGTCCTCGACTGACGCGCTCTCCCCCCAGCACGTCTCGATCGGCGGGCTGGCGTTCACGACGCCTTCGCTGAACCGCGAGACGCGCTCCTTCGGCGGGCCGAAGTCGACGATCGCCGCGCCGAAGTCGGTGTCCGGCTGGTCGACGATGGCACTCAGGTCGACCGTCGGCGTGCCGGAGATGCGAACGGGCGCGTCGAGCGGCTCTGACAGGTACACGAGCCGGTTCGGCGTCACCGACGTGAGGTTGCTGATGATCGTGTTCTCGGTCTGCGTCGTGTGGTCCTGGAAGGTGGACTGATTCAGCTTGCCGGGCAGGCGCTGGAGGTCGAAGCCGCCCGGATCCGACTCTGTGCCGGGACGGAACCACAGGTGGGTTGGGGTCGTGCCGTGCAGCGGCCACTTCTCGTGGGTCTCCCAGACGTCAGGGTCGGTTTCGACGTCGACCTTGGGCTCCTGCTCGATTCCGTTCGGGATCTCGAACAGCCAGCGGTCGAACCACCGGTGAATCGTGTCCACCCACTCGGCCCGCCGGAAGTCGAAGCCCTCCTCGTGACCGGCTCGGGTCAGCCACATCTTGCGCGGCTTGTCCATTTCCTGGAGGGCGTACCACAACTCGGAGAACTGGTTGGTCTTGACATTGTCGTCCTGCAGGCCGTGGACGATGAAGACCGGGACGTCGATGTTGCCGACGTCGGGCATGTAATCGCGCTCCATCCAGAACGGCGTGTAGTCGCCCGTCTCATCACCGTCGATTGCGTTGAGATCCTCCCGGAACGGGCGGCAGTACTCCCGGCGATCCGGGTTCGTCACCGTGTTGGACAGCGACGCGGGATAGTTGCTGTGCCAGCCCACGAGGCGCGCGCCGGCGAGACGGGTGTACCAGTACCAGTTCGAGATGGCGCTGATCGGAACGATTGTCGCCAGGCCGTCGATGCCGGTGACCGCCGTCGCGTTCGGCAGCGTCCCGTCGTACGACTTGCCGATCATGCCGGTCTTGCCGTTGTGCCAGTCGGCAACGACGTCGTTGCCGTCAGCATCGACCGCCTGGCGGCGCCCGTTGAGCCAGTCGATGGCCGCCTTCGGTCCCGCGGTGTCCGACTCGCCCCCGGTCGCCGGGCAGCCGGTCGAGAATCCCGTGCCGACCATGTGCAGCAGAATGACGGCGTAGCCGCGCGGCACGAAGTAGTTGTCATAGAAGAGCGGCCACTGGTCGTTGAGGCCGTCACCGTCGACGTCATTGATGCGCTCGCTTTCGTTGCCGCGACCGAGCGTCGTGAAGTACGGACTGGCGTCCATGACGAC
>JASLBX010000495.1 GCA_030146385.1 Jiangellaceae bacterium
AGCAGCCGGTTGCCGTCGGAGTCGGACAACGTGATGGTCCCCGCGTCGATGGCCGTGAACCTCCAGATGTCGCCCTCGACGTGCTCCGCGCTCGTCTCGTGGAAGACACCCTTCGCTCGGATGAGCACCTGCTCGCCCGTGTCGGGGTTGGTGTGCACCTCGAGGACGTCGTAGGTGCTGTGCCCGAAGAACGCCTGGCCGTCCGAGTTCGGAACCTCCCGCGTGATGATCACTACCGTGAAGGTGCCGTCGATTTCTACCTCGAGGCCGCAGACCTCTTCGGTAAAGGAGAACTCCCCCGTATCGCGGAAGAGCTCGACGGGCTTGTCGGCCTGCGCCGTCCCCGGGGCCGCGACCACCAGGATGAGTGCCCCCAACATTGCCAGCCACCGTGCGAGACGCATGTCGGCCCCCTCCCCCTTGACGCCGGCAGATGCGCGACGCCCCCAAGTGTGGCACTGCTGGAAGCCGGTAGCAATGGTCAGCAACGAGCGGTAGCGGTACGGCCGCTGCGGTCCACCGTCGCCGAGCCGACGACGCGGCCTTCGTCGTGAGAACCACCGTCTGGCCAGGGGCCACCCCCCTGGGGCTCCCCGAAGCGGCCCACGGGCTCGTCGTCGCTTGCGACGAAGGCCGCCGCGGTCGCCGGGACCCCGTGCGCTCGATACTGCGCGAGGCACCGGAACTCGCCGTCCAGCCGTGGCCCGCACCAGCGGGTGTGCACCCCGCGTACTTCGTCGACGTCCAGCGCTTCGACCGGCCCCACGGTCACCCGGTAGTCGACCGGGAGATGTCGAGGACGTAGCGCGCCTTACCGTCGGGTGCCGGCCAGCCAATGCGCAGCCCGCGCCGCTGACCCACTGTGAACGCATAGGCGCCGGAGTGCCCCCCGATCACCTGGCCGGCAATGTCCACGATCTCCCCCGGCGCCTCTCCCCAGGTGCAGCACCCGGTGCCCGCCCAGTGTCTCGTGGTAGTCCTCGATCCGCACCGCTGCGGCTTCGGAGGCGCGCAGCGCGTTGATGCCGAGCAGGAACGCCAGGGCGCCGTGGTGCACGCTGATGGTCTGCGCGATTTGGAGGAACCGGATCAGCTCGAGCCGGTCCAGGCCCTGGGTGCGGGACTCATCGGTGTGGATCTTCGGTAGCCGGGCGCCCTTGGCCCCGCAAATTGACCGGCGTGGAGTTGCTGCTGGATTAGCGCCGAAGGTGCGTCGATGCCAGACACGAGGGTGTCGGCGCGTTTCGCCCCGTGGTTGGAAGTAGCCAACTTGACGAAGCAGGTCGTATCGCCGAGGCGGTACACAGGTGGATCAAGTTCGCTGCTCTCGAGCCGGTTGAGTGCGTTCATTCGCTCCAACTGGCGGGGGATCCGTTGGTCGATCCAGACGACGGTGCTACCGTCGGCTCGCTGCCACCGCTTGTACTGAACGGCGATGAGGCTCCGGTGCGTGTGTTTTCGGTAGATCAGGTCGACTCCGTAGCTCGTTCGACCTGGTGGCGTTCACGTTGATCACATCGAGCCGGTGACGACCGTCGGTGAAGACGTAGGTGTGTGCTCGTATGCCGGCCGTCCGCGCATCCCCCGGAAGTTGCGAAGGTCATGCTCGATCAGCGACGGCTCCGTGGGATGAGGCACGAGAGTACTGAGGACGCTGACATCTGCTGCACTCACGTCGGCGATTAGTCCTCGGTCCAGACCGGCGAAGGCCATAGCGCTGGCAAGGGCATCGATCTGGTCCTCGACAGCACTGCGGGCCTCCGGGCTACCGATTCGTTCGCGCAGCTGTCGGGCCTTGGCCCACAACTCGGGTGGGATCACGCCGTCGAGGTACTCGCGAAGAGCCGCAGATGCGTCGGCGTTGAATCCGTCCCCGTACGGCTTATTGGCAGCGCCCTTGACGGCCGAGTACTGCGGATGCGTCAAGTTCTCATGGATGTTTCGCACCGGGATCGGATCGGGTAGCGCGACAAGGTTTGCTTGGTCGGCAGCTGTAGTCCATCCGGGTTCGCTGCTGTCCGCGTTCGATGAGACCGAGGTGGCTGATCGCCCGTTCCCGCGGTCCGAGTGTGCGCCACCCTGTCGTCACGACGACAGCTGTGCGACCCGTGCCCGGAGTACGGATATCACGCCCAACGGAGAAGGTGATGGGTCGCACTCGTGCTCTGCCATGACGTCCCTGAGGACCGTGGCATCGAGAACAACAACGTAGAGGCGATCGAGCACATTGTGCATGACCGCAGTTCTACGCAGCCGCAAGATAGGGCTGACATCCGCGCCGGCCACGCGCTGTTTGCGCTGGGGCATCATATTTCGGGCGCAGAGGGAGCCAGCGGGCAGCAAGGAGACGTTCACACGCCAGCGAGGTAGGCAGTGAGGAAGTGGACGCCGTGGCGGTCGAAGGTTGCCTCGGGCGCGGTAGTGCTCCGTGGTGCGGGGGTCGGCGTGCCGGGACAGAATCTGGGCGTCGCGTACGGGCATGCCGGCGTCGAGGGCGTTGGTGATCGCCGCGTGCCGCAGCGAGTGCGCCGACGTGGCGGGGGATGCCGGCAGCCTTCGCGCTCTGCGCGACCATCCGGTAGCAGTCGCGCCGGCCGATCGGCTTGCGAGAGAGGGCCGCAGGATGAGCAGTCGATCGGTTCGTTCGCCTCGGCAGGCTTGGAGGACGCGCAGGACCGGGACGGTCAGCGGCATGGTGGCGGGCTGTTGCCTTGGCCGACCAGGGGCAAGCCTGGTCTTGTAACAGCTCGACATGTGCGGCGATATATTCGTGCAACAAGGAGAATGATGTGGGGTGCGGATGCGGACCGAATCAAGGTCGGCTCTGTGGTGTGGCTGACTCGGTACCCACCGAGTGGCGGGATGCGCTTGACCGGGATACGTCCGTGGGATGCACCGTGAACTGCCCACATATAAGGAGGCTGCGATGCAAGAGCACTTCGTGTGGATGACAACGCGCCGCATCAAACCCGGCACGTTGGCAGACTTCGAGCGTGCCTGGCGCCCGGAGCGGCACCCGGAGGGTATGCGACGCGCATACGCGTACTGGTCCGAGGACGAACAGGAAGTGATCGGCGTGTCGTTCTGGGATTCGAAGGAGTCGTGCGACGCGTGGTGCTCTTCCGAGGCCGAGGCGCGCCGTCGAGAGGCGATGGCTCCCTACCTTGTTGCCGAGGAAGAGAACTTCTACCGCGGCCGGGAGCTCGCCATCCCCCCGCAGTAAGGGCGCTCGCGTCGCCACGATGCCGGCTCCGACGTCATCGCGCAGCGATCCCCGTTGCTCACCACCCACAATGAAGATGGTCCGCCGCAGCGTAGCAGCGCAGCCGGTCTCAAGATCCGCGGTAGCAAGCAGTGCCGATTGACGGCGTCCACCGGGCTTCGCCGGTCGGCCATCCCGCGCCGTCGGAGTCCAAGCTCAAACCACGAGCACGGACACCAGTGGCGGGATCGACATGGGCACGAGTGGGCTCTCGGCCCGCACTCGACGCCGACCCCCGATCAGCCCGAGGAGGCGGTTCCGGGTGAGCTCGTCGTCACCACACTCCTGACGTCGGACGGGGTGATGCAGTCCCCCGGGACGCGGAAGGACGATGGCGACGCCGGGTGCGAGCACTGGGATGGCAGGCGAGCCGCACCTCGACGGTGAGACCGGGCCGGTGACGGTCGAGGAGATCTCTCGCCTCTACGCCTGCTGCTCGGAGTGGAAGACCCGTGAGCTCTTCGCCCGCTACGTGCTCCGGCCGCTCCCGCATCCATCCGGTATGCACGAGGCAGACCGAAGTCATCGGCGCCGACATCACCTCACTTCGTTCTCGAACGTGCCCACCTCTCCACCGCTCGTGGCGATCCTGTCGCGGTAAGACACTGCCGCTGTCCCGGCGGAATGACGCGGGTGTTGACGCGGCTCAAGCTTCCTATTATGGCCGATGAGTGGGTGTTGTTCGGGACGCGTGGCCCTCCGAGCCTGGGCCATGACTGAATCATGGTGGAGGCGAAAGACCGCCCGGTGCGTCGACCTCGCCGCTTCTTGCCCGAAGCATGACTGGTGGTCGCCAGCCGGTCGCCGGCGGTGTTCAATTGAACATGGCCTTGCGAATGAAGTGGCACCTTGGTCAGGCGATCCCGCAACTGGGCTTCGAGCCGGTCGCGATGCGGCTGCGCTCGTTTGTGAACGGCGACCTCGCCCTCGACACCCAGCGTGGTGTGCTTGTCTGGGAACCGCGGCGCATCGTCCCGGTGTACGCCGTGCCGGAGGACGACCTGCTGCTGAGGGTCGAGCCCACCGACCCGCCCCCCGACCCACCCGACCTCGACTCGTTGCCACCGATGCTGGGCCCGGACAGTTTCGAGCCGCACACCACCCCGGGGACGATCGTCGACCTCGTCACTGGCACCCGGCGGGTCGCGCGGGCCGGGTTCCGACCGGACGATCCTGACCTGGCCAGGCTGATCGTGCTGGACTTCCTAGCCTTCGACGGCTGGCTGGCCGAAGACGAGGAGCTGGTCGGTCACCCGCACGACCCGTTCAAGCGGATCGACGTCCTCAGCTCTCGACGGCATGTCGAGGTCAGCCTCG
>JASLBX010000511.1 GCA_030146385.1 Jiangellaceae bacterium
TCCAGGTATTCGAGGTAGCTCTTGTTCTGCTCTAAGTCAGGCGCCGGCTCTACGGTCGCTGTACTCGCGCCGAACTGATCGCCCTCGAAAGGCTCGGCGAGCGCGGCGGGTGCGACGAGCAGGCTCAGTGCGAATGCGAGCACTGCAGCGGCCGCGGTGCGGTTCTTGCGTGTCATGGTTCCCCCCAGGTCGTGCACTCCACCTTTTGCGGAGCTACGTGTGCCGAGGCGATGGATGACCCGTTCGCCCCGTCGATAGCAAGAGGGCCCGCCCAGTTGGGTGATACAGATCGCCGGGGGTTCCATGTCGTGCCTCAGTTGCCGGCTGATCAACCAATGAACCGCTGTGATCACTGTCAGTGGGCGAGGGCAATGAGCACCCGGTTGAGGGCGTCGTCCAGGTTCCAGCGTTCGCTGAGGTCGACCAACGCCTCCGGGTCGCGCGGCTTGCGGGGGAGGGCGTCGTCAAATTCGGGGAGGGGGACGTCCGCCCGCACCCGAACCACGTCCGGGGCCACCTTCAGGTAGTCGGCCGCTTCGGCCAGGCGGTGCCGGATCGTGGGCGACATCTCGGCGCCCGGGTCGTCGAGAGCCTCGAGCAGTCCTTCGATGCTGCCGAACCGACTGATCAGCGTAGCCGCTGTACTGGCGCCCACACCCTTGACGCCGGGCAGCCCGTCGCTGGGGTCGCCACGCAGAGTCGCGAAGTCCGCGTACGATCGTCCGGGGATGCCGTACTTGGCCGTCACGGCCGCCTCATCGAGAACCTCGTGCCTGCCGACGCCACGGGCTGTGTAGAGGACCCGCACCTCCCGCTCGTCGTCCACCAGCTGGAACAGATCACGGTCGCCAGTCACGATGTCGACCGGGCCTGGGTCGCGGGCGGCGAGCGTCCCGATCACGTCGTCCGCTTCAAACCCTGAGGCGCCGACGTGTGCAAGCCCCAACGCGGTGAGGACATCGATGATGATCGGCACCTGGGCCTCGAGGGCGGGTGGCACGTTCTCTGCGCCGGTAGCCGGGTTGGCGAGGCGGTGCTGCTTGTAGGACGGGAGCAGCGTGACGCGGAAGGCGGGACGCCAGTCGAGGTCCAGGCACGCCACCAGACGATCAGGTGATCTAACGGTGATCAGGTGAGCGATGAAGTCGAGCAGACCGCGTACCGCGTTGACGGGCGTGCCGTCGGGTGCGGTGATCGAGTCCGGCACGCCGTAGTAGGCGCGAAAGTACAGCGACGCAGCGTCGAGCAGCATCAGCCTGCTCCGGGACGCGCGATCCATGGGCGTTAGTCTCGCGCATATGTCGACGACCGAGCGCCTTGCCCGGGCCCAGGGCGCCGCCGCAGCTGCGGGAATGGACGCCATCCTGGTCACTCCGGGACCCGACCTGCGCTACCTGACCGGTTACGCCGCACTGCCGCTGGAGCGGCTCACGTGCTTGGTCCTGCCGGCGAGGGGGGACGCGACTCTGGTCGTGCCCAAGCTCGAGCGGCCGGCGGCCGAGGCGTCCGGGGTCGGCGCAGCCGTCGAGATTGTGGACTGGCCCGAGACGGCCGATCCGGTCGCTCTGGTGGCCGGGTTGCTGCCGCCGGCGCGAACGGTGGGGCTCGACAACCACATGTGGGCGGAGAAGGTGCTGCGGTTCCGGGCGGCGATGCCGGACGCGGAGCAGGTTCTGGCGGGGGACGTACTCAGCGGGCTGCGGATCCGTAAGTCAGCCGACGAGATCGACGCGCTGCGCGAAGCCGGCGCCGCCATCGACCGGGTCCACGCGCGGATGGCGGAGTGGCTCCGGCCCGGGCGGACGGAACGCGACGTGGGCCGCGACATCGCGGACGCCATCGTCGCCGAGGGACACACCAGGGTCGACTTCGTGATCGTGGCGTCCGGCCCGAACTCCGCCAGCCCGCACCACGAGACGAGTGACCGGGTCATCGAAGCCGGAGACCCGGTCGTGGTCGACATCGGCGGCACGACGGAGGCCGGGTACTGCTCTGACGAGACCCGCACGTACGCCGTGGGGGAGCCGCCCGCCGAGTTCGTCAAGGCCTACAAGACCTTGCTCGACGCGCAAGTCGCCGCCTGCGAGCACGCCCGGCCGGGTGTGACGGCGGCGTCGGTCGACGGTGCGGCCCGCTCTGTCCTGGACGCCGCCGGGCTCGGGTCGTACTTCGTCCACCGGACGGGGCATGGGATTGGCCTGGAGACGCACGAGGAGCCGTACATCGTGGCTGGCAACACGACTGAGCTCGAGCCGGGCATGGCGTTCTCGATCGAGCCGGGGTTCTACATCCAGGGCAAGTTCGGTGCCCGGATCGAGGACATCGTCGTCACCACGGCCGACGGCGCCGAGCGGCTCAATCTGCGCCCGCGCGAGCTCGCCATCCTGTGACTACTCCGATCAGGTGAGCAAGGCGGACAGCGCCAGGTCGACGTCCGATTCGGTCGTGTAGAGGTGGAACGACGCGCGCACCCGGCCACCGCGGACCGCAGCTCGCACTCCAGCCGCAGCCAGCCGGTCCTGCGCGCCCGGCACGTCCACCGACACGATCGCGGAGTCACCCTCGGGAAGGCCCATCCCGGCGCGGAACCGGTTCGCGAGGCCGACGTTGTGGGCGTGGACGGCCGCGACGCCGACCTTCTCGATGACGTCGAGCGCCGGTGCCGTCCCAACCCAGCTGAACCACGCCGGCGAGATGTCGAACGCTCGCGCGTCGGTGGCCAGGCGCAGCGGCGGGCCGTAGTACGACGTGTGCGGATCCTCGCCGGCCCACCACCCGGCCTGTGACGGCACGAGACGCTCACGCAACTCGGGCCGGGTGACGAGGAAGGCAGTCCCTCGGGGCGCGAGCAGCCACTTGTACGCGCCGCACACCAACGCGTCGAACCGGCTCGCGTCCACCGGCAGCCAGCCGCACGCCTGGGTCCCGTCTGCGACCGTTAGCGCGCCGGCATCGGCGGCGGCGGAAGTAGCCGCGTCGACGTCGACCACCTCGCCGGTCGCTGACTGGACGACGCTGAAGGCCACGAGATAGGTGCTGTCGTCGATGGCGTCAGGCAGGTCGCGTGCCGGCACGGTCCGCACCTGCACGCCTCGGCTCTCCTGGGCGAGCCAGGGGAACAGGTTCGAGGTGAACTCTTCTTCCGGCGCCAGCACTCGAGCACCGGCGTGGAGCGCCGAGGCGATCGGCGCCAGCAGTTGGGACACTTGCGCACCGGTCGTAACGTCACCCGGCGCCACGCCGGTCAGGCGGGCGAACGACTCTCGCGCGCGGATAGTCGACTCGCCCCACGGCTCCCAGTCGACTCCTCCGGCCCGCCAGTCCGCCAGCGCCGCCTGGAGCGCGTCCCACGCTGGCTGCGGCGGCAGCCCGTAGGAGGCGGTGTTGAGATAGCCGGGCACGGGCGTGAAGAGCAGTTGCGCCTTGGCGACGTCCACGAGCGTCATCCTGTCACTCGGTCTGCGAGCCGACTAAGGTGTGCCCGTGGAGGAGATCGACCGGCAGATCGTCAGGCTGCTGTCCCGCGACGGCCGGATGAGCTACACGGACCTCGGAAAGGCGACCGGCCTGTCGACCTCGGCGGTCCACCAGCGGGTCCGGCGGCTCGAGGAGCGCGGGGTCATCCGTGGGTATTCCGCCGTAGTCGACTTCGAGGCCATCGGGCTGCCGCTCACGGCCTTCATCTCGATCAAGCCGATGGACCCCAGCCAGCCGGACGACGCTCCGGAGCGCCTGGCCGACTTCCCCGAGATCGAGGCGTGCCATTCGGTCGCGGGCGATGAGAGCTACATCCTGAAGGTCCGTGTCGGCACGCCCGGCGAGCTGGAGGATCTGCTGGCGCGCATCCGCACCAAGGCGAGCGTGTCCACGCACACGACGATCGTGTTGTCCACGCCGTACGAGGCTCGCCCGCCAGCGCGCTGAGAACGTACACTCCATCAAAGAGAGGCTCCGCCGTTGACGACCGACCCTGTACTCGGGCCGCCGTACACCGCCCGCACCATTCAGCTGACCCCCGACGAAGAAGGCGAGGTCGTCGCGACGCTGGTGAGCCGGCCTGCGGAGACGCCGAGCGGCAGGGCGGTTCTGTATGTGCACGGGTACGTCGACTACTTCTTCCACGACCATGTGGCCCAGTTCTGGGTCGACGAGGGGTACGACTTCTATGCGCTCGACCTGCGCAAGTACGGCCGATCGATCCGGCCCCATCAGACTCCGGCGTACTGCACGGACCTGGCGGAGTTCGACGAGGAACTCGACGCGGCCGTGGAGATGATCCGCGATGAGGACGGTCACCAGGAGCTCGTCGTCATGGCCCACTCCATGGGCGGCCTGGTGACGTCCTTGTGGATCGACCGCAAGGGCGCTGACAACGCTGTGGACGCACTGGTGCTCAACAGTCCCTGGTTCGCCCACAACGGGCCGTGGTGGGAACGTACCGCGTTGGTCGGCCGCACCATCGAGGTCGTAGGGGCACGGCGCCAACGCCTGCGACTCCCCATCAAGATGTCGGTTCACCAGGGTCACAGCGTGCATCGTGACTTCCGAGGTGAATGGGACTACGACCTGACGTGGAAGCCGGTCGGCGGCTTCGCCACGCTGGCCGCCTTCGGCCGGGCGATCCGGCGGGCCCAGACCGAGGTTGCTCGCGGGCTGGACATACCGTGCCCGGTGCTCGTCGCGTGCTCGACGCGCAGTATCCGCTCGTCCCGCTGGACCGACGAGTTCTTGCGCGCCGACCTTCTGCTCAATGTGGACGACATCGTCGCTCGGGGCTCCCGGCTGGGGCGGCTCGTCACCATCGCCCGCATCGAGGACGGCATGCACGATCTTGCCTTGTCGAGCGAGCGGCCACGGGAGCACTACTTCGCGGAAGTGCGCCGGTGGTGCCGGACGTACGTCGGTACTTGGAATGCTCGGACGCCCTGATAGGTTCCGTTGATCGTGCTTGAGACTTCGAACTCTGCTCGATCTGACCGGACCTGGATGGTCGCGCTGGCGGCCGCGCTCTGGGGCACCTCGGCCCTGATGCGTGAGCCGCTCACCCAGGACCTGGGTATGGCCTCGTCCACCGTCGTGTTCGCAGAGCACTTCGTCCTCGTGCTGTGCCTCCTGCCCTGGCTTCCGGCCGCTCTGCGGGCGTGGTGGTCCTCTTCGGCCCGGACGAGAGTGGCCATCGTCGTCATCGGGGCGGGGGCGTCGGCGCTCGCGACCACGCTGTTCACCGCGGCGTTCGCGACCGGGTTCGCGATCGACGGCAGGCCCGACGTGATCACGCCAGTGGCCCTCCAGAAGCTCCAGCCGTTGATCGCCGTGCTGCTGGCCGCGGTCATCCTTGGCGAGCGGATGCGGCCGGTCTTCTGGCTGTTCGTGTTGCCGGCGCTCGGGGGAGCGTGGTTCCTCGCCTTCGCCGAGCCGTTCGATGTCACGTTGCAGACTGCTAAGGCGTCGCTGCTGGCGCTGGGCGCGGCCACCCTGTGGGCGTCCGGCACGGTGCTCGGGCGGCTGGTTGGTTCGGAGCTGACGGCTACGCAGATCACGACGCTGAGGTTCTTCTTCGGGCTGGCGACGATGATCGTAGTCGTCGGAGTCCAGGGCGAGTCGTACACGGTGCCGTGGGAGGGCGTTGTGTACATCGTTCCGCTGGCCTTGATCGTCGGCCTGCTGGCGCTCAGCCTCTACTACCGCGGTCTACAGTTCACGCCCGCATCCCGCGCTACGTTCGCGGAGCTGGCATTTCCGCTGACCGCGGCGGCGGTCGGGCTGGCGCTGGGCCGCAACCTGGTATGGAACCAGTGGGTCGGTTTTGCGGTTCTGCTCGTCGCGGTGACCGCGCTGGCGTTGCACGAGAGCAGGAGCCGCCGCCCCGCCGTCACCGTCCCGGACCGAGTCGAAGACGCGTTGACTGTTCGCTAGTTCGTCGCAGCGGGCACAGCTCGTGTTGTAGCTCGTCGCGTAGCTTGCCACGTATACTGTATGGTATGCCAAGCACAACGGTTCGGATATCGCGAGAGCTTCACGACCG
The DNA here is from genome assembly GCA_030146385.1 of Jiangellaceae bacterium. Lineage (GTDB taxonomy): Bacteria > Actinomycetota > Actinomycetes > Jiangellales > Jiangellaceae > JASLBX01. The sequence continues at coordinate 6,026 of JASLBX010000511.1, forward strand.
CTTGGCGCGGCGAGCCGCCAGCCAAGGTACGAGCCTTGCCGGCGCGATCGAACGAGCACTTGACGTCGAAGAGCGTGCGGAGTTCTGGGCACGGGTAAAGGAAACAATGGGAACATCCGAGGCGCAGGCCGCGATTCGGGTCGACACCGAGGCGTTCGCGGGAACCTTGCGTGATGGCCTTGATCCAGACGAACGCTGGGACGACGTGCTGTGAATCGCGGTGCCATCTATTACTGTGACTTTGGTGATCCAATAGGTAGCGAGCAGGGGTTTAAGCGTCCCGCCGTCATCGTGTCGGCCAGCGAGTTGTCACGGTTCGGCCTACCAATCGTGCTTCCGATCACGCGAACCAAGCTCGGGTATGCCACCCATGTCGAGTTGGAGGATGTGCTCCCCGTCACCAGCTACGTCCAGTGTGAGCAGATCAGGGTGATTTCAACGCAACGCCTACTTCGCCAAGTCGGAACGGTGGATGGAGTCGACATGCTGCGCATCGAATCTATGCTTCGGCGGATCTTGGAACTGTGACCCGCCTGCCTCTGCCGCGGATCATGTGTTATCCGGCGTAACGCCGCAATCTGGGTTACGTGAATGCAGACTGACCGGTGAGCGCTTGGCCGATGACCAACTGATGGATCTCGGACGTGCCCTCGTAGGTGAGCACCGACTCGAGGTTGTTGGCGTGCCGCATGATCGGGTACTCCAGGGTGATGCCGTTGGCGCCGAGGATGGTCCGGCAGGTGCGGGCGATCTCGATGGCCTCGCGCACGTTGTTCAGCTTGCCGAGGCTGACCTGCTCCGGCTTGAGCTTGCCGTCGTCCTTGAGCCGGCCGAGGTGCAGCGCGAGCAGGAAGCCCTTCTGCAGCTCCAGCGCCATGTCGGCGAGCTTGGCCTGGGTCAGCTGGAACGACGCCAGCGGCCGGTCGAACACCTCGCGGTCGGCGGCGTAGGCGATCGCGGCCTCCAGGCAGTCACGGGCCGCGCCGAGCGCTCCGAACACGATGCCGAACCGGGCCTCGTTCAGGCACGACAGCGGCCCGCGCAGGCTCGACACCTCCGGCAGCACCGCGTCGTCCGGTAGCCGGACGCCCTCGAGAACGAGTTCGCTCGTGATCGAGGCCCGCAGCGACAGCTTGCCGCCGATCTTCGGCGCCGAGAACCCGGGGGTGTCGGTCGGGACGATGAAGCCCCGGAATCCCTCGTCCGTGCGGGCCCACACGACGGCGACATCGGCGACCGACCCGTTGGTGATCCACATCTTGGT
>JASLBX010000540.1 GCA_030146385.1 Jiangellaceae bacterium
CGGGTCCCCGGGTCAGGTACGCGTGGACTCCCGTGGCGGCCAGGCGTCCTTCGATCCGGGCGGCAAGGTCCTCCACGACGGCGGCCTCCTCGAGGCCGTTTCCGGTGCATCCGCGGTCGGGGCCGCCGTGCCCGGGATCGATGACGACGATCTTGCCCGGTAGCCGTTTGCCCGCCCGGTGGAGCGCTTCGGATGCCCGCAGGCTGTCCGGCCGTCCGCCGGTGACGATCGGCGCGAGCCGGCCCAGCGCCTTGAACGTGCCGGGCCCGCAGGTACCGTCGGCCGGCAGTCCGGTGTTTCGCTGGAATTCACGCAGAGCCTCACCGGTACGGGGGCCGAAGATGCCGTCGACCCGACCCACGTCAAACCCCAGCTCGGTCAGGCGGCGCTGCAGTTCGAGCACGTCGTCGCCGGACTGCGGGTTGGCCACGACGTACGACAGTAGCCGGTCGCCCAGCCGCCAGCGGGCCTCTTCGAGTACGCGGTAGGTTGCCGGCCCGACCACCCCGTCCGCCGTCAGTCCCCGCTCCTGCTGGAATTGGCGGACGGCGCGGTCGACGTCGATGTCGAACGTGTCCAGCGGAACGCCGGAATCGGTGTGGTCAAGCAGGCCCAGTTGGGCGAGCTTGATCCGGATCTCGGCCACCGCCGGGCCGGAGTCGCCGAGGCGATACCGCAGGGTCATGAGGGCATGCCGTTCTTCGAAAGCAGGCGTCCCCGGCATGCTACCCCCGGGTTGTTCAGCCGACGAACCCGTCGAGGTCGCGCAGCAGAGCTGCCTTGGGCTTGGCACCGATGATCTCCTTGACCACCTGGCCGTTCTGGAACACCTTCAGGGCTGGGATCGAGGTGATCCGGTATGCGGCCGTGGTCTGCGGGTTCTCATCGGTGTTGAGCTTGACGATGTCGAGATTGTCCTGCGTCGCGGCGATCTCCTCCAGGATAGGAGCGATCATCCGGCATGGTCCGCACCACTCGGCCCAGAAGTCGACCAGAACCGGCTTGTCCCGCTGGAGGACCTTCTCGGTGAAGTCGGCGTCGGTGGCGTGCTCGATGGTGCTCACAATGCGTCCCTTCGGGGTGGGGGCTATCAGTGGTCAGCCGCGGCTAGCGCGGCCTCGGGCGCCTGAGGAGCGTCCGCGAGTTCGGTGAGGTAGCGCTCGGCGTCGAGCGCCGCCTGGCATCCGGTGCCGGCCGCGGTGACGGCCTGGCGGTAGATGTGGTCGACCAGGTCGCCGGCGGCAAAGACGCCGGGCACGTCTGTGCGCGTCGAGGGGTGGTCGACCAACACGTACCCGGACGGGTCCAACGCAACCTGGCCGACGACGAGCTCGGAACGGGGGTCGTGACCGATCGCGATGAACAGGCCGGTGACGTCGAGAGTGCGTTCGTCGCCCGTGACGGTGTCGCGCAGGCGCAGCCCGCTCGCCTTCTCGTCACCGAGGACGTCCACCACCTCGGTGTTCCACACGAATTCGATCTTTTCGTTGGCGAACGCACGCTCCTGCATCACTTTGGACGCACGGAGCTCTTCGCGGCGGTGGATGACGTAGACCTTGCGGGCGAACTTGGTCAGGAACGTCGCCTCTTCCATGGCGGAGTCGCCACCGCCAACGACGGCGATGTCCTGGTCCCTGAAGAAGAAGCCGTCACAGGTCGCGCACCACGAGACGCCGTGGCCAGAGAGCCGCTTCTCGTTCTCGAGGCCGAGGTCGCGATAGCCGGAGCCCATGGCCAGAATGATGGCGCGGGCGCGATACTCGTTGCCGGAACCGTCGCGCACCACCTTGACATCCCCCGTGAGCTTGATCTCAACCGCGTCATCGGTGATGAGCTCGGCCCCAAACCGCTCTGCTTGGGCGCGCATCTCTTCCATCAGCGCCGGACCCATGATGCCGTCGCGGTACCCCGGGTAGTTCTCGACGTCGGTCGTGTTCATCAAGGCCCCGCCCCAGGTCACCGAGCCTTCCAGCACGATCGGGTCGAGCCTGGCGCGCGCCGCGTACAGGGCAGCCGTATAGCCCGCCGGACCCGAGCCGACGATGATGAGATTACGGACATGAGTCACGTTAGGGGCCTTTCGTACGCTGCTGCTGCGCCCAACACGTGGGCTGTTGGTGTCAACAGATACTAGGGTCGCCCACATTCCCGCGCCGAACCGTGGCGGTGCTCACGGACGGTCCGGTCTGAGATAGTCGGGCATGGACGTCGATCAAGCGCTCGCGCGGTACGACCCCGCGCTTGGCAGCTTCTTGCTGTTCGACCGGAGCGCGGGGCTGGAGCCAACCAGTAGCGGGCCGCTGTCCGGCCTCGTCGTGGCGGTGAAGGACCTCATCGACGTCGGCGGCTGGCCGACGACGAACGGTACCGGTGGCGAGACCGAGCAGGCGAGCGAGGACGCTGCTGTTGTGGCGTGGCTCCGCCGCAACGGCGCGCGGATCATCGGTAAGACGGCACTCAACGAGTACGCCTACGGCGTCACCGGCTTCAACCCGCACCATGGCTGGATTCTCAACCCGCGAGACCGGTCGAGGACGGCAGGCGGCAGCAGTGGTGGCTCGGCGGCAGCCGTGGCTGCCGGCGTGGCCGACATCGGCCTGGGCACCGACACCAGCGGCTCGGTACGCCTGCCGGCCGCCTGCTGCGGGGTCTACGGGTTCAAAGCCGCGCACGGCGCCTACGACATGACGGGAGTCACGCCTCTGGTTCCGTCGTTCGACTCGATCGGCTTCCTGGCTTCGAATGTGCCTGATCTGTGCCGGGTTCTGCAGATCGACGACCTGCCGGACGCCGGCAGTCTTCGCGTCGGCGAGCTCGGCGTCGACCTTGAGACGCCGGCCCTGCCGCACGAACACTGGACGATCTTCCGGCACGAGGCGTGGGAAGTCCACGGTGAGCGCTTCACCGCGAACCCGGACCAGTACGGACGCGACGTCCGGCGCAGCCTCCGCCTGCCTATCGGCGATGTGTTCAAGGCCCGCGACGTCGTAGCGGCGTGGCGTGACCGGTTCACCGAGGCGGTGGATGGCTTCGATGTGTTGGTCGGGCCGGTGCTCGACGGGTCCGCTCCGCTGGTCGACGCGGTACGCCGGGACTACGAGCGAGGCGAGACGTTCGTCCGGCAGCGGCTGCTGCGCCACACGCCCGTCTACAACGCGCTCGGCTGGCCGGCCATGAGCTGC
>JASLBX010000596.1 GCA_030146385.1 Jiangellaceae bacterium
CTGGGACGCGATCAGGTGACCCAACTCGCATATATGCAGGTCACGACTCCGCCCGCCTCACCTGATCGTCCCAGCCGTGACGATCAGGTGACACATCGACGATCAGGTGACAAACATCAGGGGGCGGTCAGGGCCAGGCCGATGGCGAGCAGGATCGCGTAGGCCAACTCGGTCAGGCCGGTGTCGCGAAGCACCGGTATCAGGTCGGCTCCCCGCGCCCGGCGGACGACAGGCAACGCCGCCTTCACCGCCAGCGGCGCCGACATCAGCGCTATCCAGGCCCACGAACGTCCCCCGAAGGCCAGTGCCAGCGCCAGCCCGTAGGCCACGGCCACCAGTGCCAGGTAGAGCAGCCGCGTCCGCCGAGACCCCAGGAACACCGCCAGCGTCCGCTTGCCCGTCGTTGCGTCCGTCGGAGCATCGCGCAGATTGTTCGCCAGCAGCAACGCAGACGCCAGCGCACCAATCGCGATGCCGGCGATCACTGAGGATGCCGTCACCCGTCCCACCTGGATATACGTCGTCCCGACCACCGCGACGAGCCCGAAGAAGACGAATACCGAAACCTCGCCGAACCCCCGGTATCCGTACGGTCGCGACCCACCCGTGTAGTACCAGGCCGCTGCGATCGCCAACGCGCCGACGACTAACAGCCACCACTGCTGCGAGACGACCACCAGCACCAACCCGGCCACCGCCGCCATGCCGAAGGCAAGCCACGCCGCGGACAGCACGGACCGCGGGTCGACCGTCCCGGACGCCACGAGCCGCAACGGACCGACCCGCGCGTCATCCGTGCCGCGCACTCCGTCCGAGTAGTCGTTCGCGTAGTTGACTCCGACCTGCAGTGCGAGCGCCACCACGAGAGCCAGCAGGGCACGCGGGATGCTCGCCGATCCCACCGCGGCGGCCGCGCCCGTACCCACGAACACCGGCGAGATCGCAGCGGGCAGCGTTCGGGGCCGGGCGCCCACCAACCAGGGCGACACCGCCGCCATTAGCCAGTGAGCCCTTCCAGCAGCCGCGTCGTCATCGCCTGGCGATCGACCTTCTGACCGGACAGCATCGGCAACGCATCAACCACGATCAGCTCCTTCGGTGCGTAGGGCGTCGGCAGGCTCCTCGTGACGTGGTCACGGACGGACTCCAGCGTCGGTGGACCACCGGCGCCCGCCACGACGGCCACGACGATACGCTCCCCCCACTCGGCGTCCGGCAGGGCTACCGCGCACGCCTCCTCGACCTCCGGATGCGACGCCACAGCGGTATCGACAGCGGCGAGCGGGATGTTGACCCCACCGGTGATCGCCATGTCGTCAATCCGGCCGGTTACGTGCAGCTTGCCTTCGGCATCGAGGCGCCCGGCATCCGACGTGATGAACCAGCCGTGGGCGAACGCGTCGGTCGTCGGGTCGGGCTGGAGGCGGTAGCCGCTGGCCAGCATCGGCCCGGCCAACTGGATACGCCCGTCCGGGGCGATCTCGACCTTCACACCGTCGAGCGGAAAGCCGTCGTACACGCAGCCCCCGCACGTCTCGGTCATGCCATACGTGGTGATGAGCTGGACGCCGGCCGCTCTGGCCTGGGCGATCAGCGCCGGTGCGGCCGCCGAACCACCGAGCAGGACGGCGTCATACGCGGCGAGCGCTTCGAGCGCGCAATCGCCAGCGGTGACGATGGCGGCCAGTTGCTTCGGCACCAGCGAGGTGTACCGGCGAGCCCGCGACTCGGCCAGCAGCCGGACGGTCGAGGCAGCGAACGTCTCAGGATCGAAACCGTCGGACAGGTCGAGCACGAGCGGTTCCGAACCGCTGACGACCGACCGGACGAGCACCATCAGGCCGGCGATGTGGGTCGTCGGCAACGGGAGCAGCCAGCGGCCGGGCCCGCCGAGCCGAACCTGCGTGGCTTCCGCGGACGCGAGCACCGCTTCTGCGGAGAGCAACACCCCCTTTGGCTCGCCGGTCGACCCGGAAGTGGGGACGACGAACGCCGCGTCCTCTTCGAGCGGTAGGTCGGGCCGAAGCGCGTCGAGCAGGGCCGCCCGCGTCGGCTCCGGCCCTTCCGGCAGTGGTAGGACCGCCGGGCCACCGCTCAAGGCGTAGCGCACCGCGGCGAACACCTCGTCACCGTTTTCCGACGACGCGGTCACCGTTTCGAGAGGCCGCGGATTCGACATCGCGCGCCCAGCGTACGGACCCCGGGTCAAGAAGTCACCTGTCCAGGCAAAGGAATCTTGACCGTCAGTAGTACCACGGGAATCGAGACCAGTCAGGATCACGCTTTTCCAGAAAGGCGTCCCGCCCCTCGACTGCCTCGTCGGTCATGTACGCCAGGCGCGTGGCCTCGCCCGCGAAGACCTGCTGGCCGACCATCCCGTCGTCGACGGCGTTGAACGCGAATTTGAGCATGCGCTGCGCCGTGGGGCTCTTCCGGTTGATCTTGGTGGCCCATTCGAGGGCGACCGCCTCCAACTCACCGTGGGGGACGACGGCGTTCACCATTCCCATCCGGTGCGCGTCCGCGGCTGAATACTCGTCCCCCAGAAAGAAGATCTCGCGAGCGAACTTCTGGCCGACTTGGCGGGCGAGGTAGGCCGACCCGTACCCGCCGTCGAACGAGCCGACGTCGGCATCGGTCTGCTTGAACCGGCCGTGTTCCGCACTCGCGATCGTCAGGTCGCACACAACATGCAGGCTGTGCCCGCCGCCCACGGCCCAACCCGGCACCACACAGATCACTACCTTGGGCATGAACCGGATGAGCCGCTGCACCTCGAGGATGTGCAGCCGGCCCGCCTGCGCCGGATCGACCGTCGTCGCATCGTTCCCGCTCGCATATCGGTAACCGTCCCGGCCCCGGATCCGCTGGTCGCCACCAGAGCAGAACGCCCAGCCACCGTCCTTCGGCGACGGACCGTTTCCGGTGAGAAGCACGCACCCGACGTCCGTCGTCATCCGCGCGTGGTCGAGCGCCCGGTACAACTCGTCCACCGTGTGCGGCCGGAAGGCGTTGCGGACCTCCGGACGGTCGAACGCGATTCGCACCGTCCCCTGCGATACGTGGCGGTGGTAGGTGATGTCGGTGAACTCGAACCCGTCTACGGCGCGCCACACCGACGGGTCGAACGGTCCGGACGTCATTGCGCTACTCCTTCATCGGGCTGGGTCGCGAGCATAGGCCGGTCGTCCACAGCGAACCCTGCACATTTCCGCAAACTCCACTAGTCTCGCCTGCTGGCTGATCGCTCCGGCGTTCGGCCGGTTGCCGCACGACTCGTTCTGAGGACTCGTTCATGCCCCGCCAACTCGTCCTGACGTCCATCGCCATCATCGTGGCTGTCTCCGCCGCCGCATGCGGACGGGCCGAACCCGCAGCTCAGCCTGCCGCAGTCCAAAAGCCGCCCGCCGCCGAGTCCGCCGAGACCACTGAACCCGCTGTGCCCGCCGACACTGAAGCGGACGGCGAGCCGCTGGACGACTGGGTGACCGTCACGGACGAGCCCAGCGGTGCGACGTTCCAGCTTCCCGATCCAGCCGAACCGCAAGCGGACACCGCGCCCACCGGGGACGGCGGCGAGGTGACGCTGCGCAACTACTCGGCCACTACGGACGACGGCATCGAGCTTGGGTTCAACATCATCGACACGCCGGGCGACTCCTACGATCTCGACGCCGGAGTCGAGGGTGTCGCGAGCACCCTCGGTGGTGAGGTCGTCTCCTCGGTCGACACCGAGGTGGCGGGCCAGGGGGCCGTCGACGTCGAACTGACCTACGGCGAGGATATGTTCGTCCTGTTCACCTTGGTCTCGACGGAGGATCACGTGATGCAGACGCTGGCATCCGGGCCCGAGTCCGAGCGGCCGGCGGTCGAGGCGACGTTCGAGCAGCTGACCGAATCGCTCGAGGTGCGTTGAGCGCCCTGCACGTCTATGCGATCCCGTTGCGGACCCGGTTCCGCGACGTCGACGTGCGCGAAGGCGTGCTGGTCCACGGCCCGGCAGGGTGGGGCGAGTTCTCTCCGTTCCGGGAGTACGGCGACGCCGAGGCCACAGCGTGGTGGCAAGCGGCCCGCGAGGCGGCAGACGAAGGCTGGCCAGCGCCGGTCCGCGATTGGGTACCCGTCAACGCCACCGTCCCGGCGGTTCGTCCCGAGGACGTCACTGACGTGCTGGGACGCTTTCCCGGCTGCACGACGGCGAAGGTGAAGGTCGCGGCCCCCCAGCAGACCCCGGCACAGGACGAGGAGCGCCTGCGGGCGGTCCGGGATGCGCTCGGCCCGGACGGCAGGATCCGGATCGACGCCAACGGAGCATGGGACACCGACCGGGCGGCCGCACTGCTGCCTCGCTACGACCGGGCGGCCGGTGGCCTGGAGTACGCCGAGCAACCGTGCCGGACGGTCGAAGAGCTCGCCGCCGTGCGGCGGCAAGTCGATGTGCCCATCGCCGCGGACGAGTCGATCCGCCGAGCCGGCGACCCGCTGCGAGTAGCGGAGCTAGCGGCCGCGGACGTCGCCGTGCTCAAGGTGCAGCCGCTCGGCGGAGTGCGGACATGCCTGCAGATCGCCGAGCAGATCGGCCTGCCGGTCGTGGTCTCATCCGCCCTGGAGACGTCGGTGGGCATCGCAGCCGGGGTTGCCCTCGCGGCGGCGCTGCCCGAATTGCCCTACGCATGCGGGCTCGGGACAGTGGGACTGCTGGAGCGCGACGTCGTGGACGACCCGCTGGTGGCAGCCGATGGCGCGCTGCCGGCTCGCCGTCCCGTTCCGTCCGAGCAGGCGCTGGACTCCGTCCGCGCCGACGAGCCGACCACAGCCTGGTGGACCGACCGCGTCACCCGGGTAGCCCGACGCCTCCAGCGTTGATCATGGGCAGATGGCGCTTTCCAACCCCTCGGAAAGCGCCATCTACCCATGATCAACGCGAGAGTGGGCGCCAGGTCGGAGGGGCGCACCGCCTAGCCTGGAGGGCGTGAACCCGTCGACGGCGCTCGCGCGCGTGCTGGTCGATGAGCTGGCGCGGTGCGGCGTGCTGGCCGTCGTGCTCGCGCCCGGCTCTCGCTCCGGACCCGTGGCTTTCGCCCTCCACGGCGCGGAGCGGTCCGGCGAGCTCGCGCTGCACGTACGTATCGACGAGCGGTCCGCAGGGTTCCTTGCTTTGGGTCTTGCCCGCACGGCCGGCATCGCGGCTGTTGTTACGACGTCGGGCACGGCCGTGGCCAACCTGCATCCCGCCGTTCTCGAGGCGCACCACGCCGGCGTCCCGCTGATCGTGATCTCGGCCGACCGGCCAGGCGAGCTACACGGCGTCGGCGCCAACCAGACGATCGACCAGAGCAGGATCTTCGGGACGTCGGTCCGGTACCACCACGACATCGCGGCCCCCGAACAGCGAGCCGGACAGGTCGCCTACTGGCGGGCGACAGTGTGCCGGGCCGTGCTTGCAGCGCAGGGCCAGCCATCCGGCGACCCGGGTCCGGTCCATCTCAACGTGGCGCTGCGCGAACCGCTCACCCCGGACGGCGACGAGACGTGGGTCGAACCGCTGGACGGGCGAGAGGACGGCCGGCCGTGGACGGACGCCCCCCGCGCAGAGCAATGTCATGCCATTGCCGGACCCGGCCGCCCGGACGCTTGTCGTAGTGGGAGACGCCCCGGAGGCCATGCAACAGACCGCGATTCGGCTCGCTGCTCACCGTGGCTGGCCGGTGCTCGCTGAGCCTTCGGCCCGCGGCGGGTCAGTAGAAGCGGTCGAATGTGCTCCGTTGGTCGCGGCCGCCGAGTCCTGGGTGGAGCAACACCGGCCGGACCGGATTCTGGTAGTCGGACGTCCGACGCTCTCCCGGTCGATCACGCGCTTGCTGCGCGGCGACATCGCGCCAGTCGACGTCGTGGCGCACGGCCCGGAGTGGGCCGATGCGGGACATGCCGCACACCGGGTCCTGCCTCCTGAGGTATTGCTCGGCAGGGATGGAGAGCCAGGGGACCCCGCTTTCCTCGCCACCTGGCGCAAGGCCGGCGATCTGGCCCGGGCAGCGGTGGACGCGGTACTGGACGGAACCAAGCCATCCACCGGACTCGGCTCGGCGCGTGCCGTCATCCGTGCGCTTCCGGCAGACGCGCTGCTCTTCCTCGGCTCGTCCTCGGTCGTGCGGGACGTCGATCTCGCCGGCGGTCCACTGCCCCGTTATGTGTACGCCAACCGCGGCGTTGCCGGGATCGATGGCACCGTCTCGTCCGCCATCGGTGCCGCTCTCGGGCGGCCGGATGTCCCGGCGTACACGCTGATGGGGGACCTGACGTTCCTTCATGATTCGAACGGTCTGGTCATCGGCCCCGGCGAGCCGCGTCCCGACGTGTGCGTCGTCGTGGTCAACGACAACGGTGGGGGCATCTTCGGTGTGCTGGAGCAGGGTGCACCCGAGTATGAGGCGGAGTTCGAGCGGCTCTTCGGGACGCCGCATGGCGTGGACCTGGCCGCACTCTGCGCAGCGACCGGAACGCCGTACAAGCGCGCGGAGCTTGATTCTTTGCCGTGCCTGCTGGCCCCTCGACCGGGCCTTCGCGTGGTCGAGGTCGTGGTGACCCGCGAGACGCACCGTGAGCTTCACGCCCGCCTGCGAGCAGCGGTCGCGGACGCGCTCAGCCGGTAAGGGCGTCCCGCATCGGGACCAGCTTGGCCGCGCTCTCCGCGAGCTCGGCCTCGGGATCCGATCCGGCGACGACACCGCACCCGGCGAACAACCGCAGCCGCTCCGGCCGGTTGGCATCGATCCGGGCGCAGCGCAGCGCGATACCCCACTCGCCGTCCCCGTACCTGTCGATCCAGCCCACCGGGCCGGCGTACCGGCCGCGTTCCATGCCCTCGACCTCGCGGATAAGTTGGCGGGCGTGATCAGTCGGCGTCCCACACACCGCAGCTGTCGGATGGAGGGCGGCGGCCAATCCGAGCGAGCCCACCCCGTCGGCCGCGACCCCGGTCACGTCCGTCGCAAGATGCATCACGTTCGGCAGGTGGAGGACGAACGGCGTCTCGGGCACGTTCATGCTGGAGCAGTACGGCTCCAATGCGTGCGCGACCGAGCGGACTGCGTACTCGTGCTCTTCGAGGTCTTTGCTCGACCGGGCCAGGGACGCGGCGAGGGCCAGATCGTGCTCGTCATCGCCGGTCCGCCGGATGGTGCCGGCGAGGACGCGAGAAGTGATCAGGCCGCGCTCGAGCCGGACGAGCATCTCTGGCGTCGCGCCGATGAGGCCGTCCACACTGAATGTCCAGCAGCGCGGGTAGTGCTCGGCCAGCCGGGTCAGCGGCCAACGAGGATCGATCGGGCTGGCGGCTTCGGCCACCAGGTCCCGTGCCAGCACCACCTTCTCCAGCCCGCCCTCGCTGATCCGGCGGACCGCCTCACCCACGGCCAGCTCCCAGTCGGCGCCGCTTCGGGCACCGTCGGCGAAGGTGACCGTGCCGGGATTCCGCGGTTGCTGCCTCGTTCGCAGCATGGGCAACGGCGGTAAGGCGCCGTCCGACCCCACCGTCGTCACCCACCAGCGACCGCCGCGGTGGCCCACGACGACCTTCGGCAGCACTAGGACGGACGTACCCAGTTCGTCGTCGAAGGCGAACGAGCCGAACGCGACCGGGCCACAACCTGGCAACCCCACCTCGTCCCGGACCACGGTGCTTGCGGTGACGCCACGCCACCATCGGTTGGCGGCGGCGATCTGCCCCCGTCCGGTGGCGTCGAAACGAGCCGCCGTCCCCCACCCGATGAGTCCTTCACCGCGTCGAACCCACGCGAAAGGCGAGCGCTCGGGCAACAACTGAAGGAGTGGCCCGGGGTCGTCGACCGTGACCGTACGGACGACCAGCGGCGCTGCCGCGGGCAGGATTGTCACGTCAAGAAGGGTACGTGGGCCGGGTTTGTCCTTGTTCACCAAGGTCCGCTTGGGTGAAGCGCTTCGGGGTGTGGATGGCGGCTCGCGGCATTGCCCCCGGAATCGCGGTCTGGCTGTTGTCTTCTGGAGACTGGGAAGCTGCTGGCAGATGTCGGGGCAGCTTCCCAGCCGCGGTGGGTAGTTACTACCGCGGCCGGCGTGACGGCTGAAAATCAGGAAAGCCAGCTCCCGGTCGCGTGATTGACGAAGCGACTAGGCGTCGGCTCCGACTTCGGCCTCGGCGTCCACGGGCTGCTCGTCGCAGCCGTCCCGATCCTCGGGTTGCGCTCCGTCGGGTCCGGCGCTGTGAAGCCCGATCAAGAGCGGGTGCGACAAGCTGGGATTGAGTGCCCGGGAAAATGGCTGTGTTACGCCTAGACTCCTGAGCGAGTCGAATGAGGAGGCCGCGCGGTGACCGAACCGGCCGAACCCGCCGGTACCCCCAAGGAACCTGGCCTGTCCGAGGAAGCCGGTGCGCCCCACGAGAACGACTGGGCGGTCCGGCTCGCGGAGGCAGCTGGCGAGGGCGCAGAAGTGGCCGATGCGTTTGGCGTCCCGGTGTTCGACGTCCCAGCCGAGCGTTGGGTGGCGACGCTGGAGGCGGCGCGTGAGGCCGGCCTTTCCTTCTTCGACTGGTTGTCGGCGGTGGACGAGCTTGACGAAGGGTTCTCCGTGGTAGCGCACGTCGCCGACATCAATCAGCATCCCGTACTCCACCTGCTCGTCCGGACCCGGCTCCCTCGAGACAACCCGCGGGTTGCATCGGTGACGAGCGTCTACCGCGGCGCCGGGTGGCACGAACGCGAGACGCACGAGATGTTCGGCATCGAGTTCGACGGCCACCCCAACCTCGCGCCACTGCTGCTGCCTGACGGATTCGAAGGGCACCCACTGCGCAAGGAGTTCGTGCTCGCTGCCCGTGCGGCCAAGCCTTGGCCAGGTGCCAAGGAACCGGGCGAAGGTGGCGGGGGTCGTGCGGCGCCGTCGCGCCGGCGGATGCTGCCGCCCGGGGTTCCGGACCCGTCGTGGGGACCCCGCCGGCCCGCGCCACCGTCGGAAGAGCCAGCGGAGGACGCCTCGGCACAGCCAAATCAACCGAGCGCGCTGCCTGGCAAGCCGAGCGCGCAGGCCGGCAAGCCAAGCGCGCAGCCAGGAAGGCCGAGCGCAGAGCCCGGCAAGCCAAGCGCGCAGCCAGGAAGGCCGAGCACAGAGCCCGGCAAGCCAAGCGCGCAGCCCGGCAAGTCAGACGCGAGCGCCGCACCAGATCGGGACGACTCCGGCTCCGGGGGTGACGGGTCGTGACGGACGTCCTCGAAGCCATCGTGCGGATCGTGCTCGTCGTGGTCGCTTTCCTCGTGCTGCCGATGGTCATCGGGCAGGCCGAACACAAGGTGATGGCTCACATGCAGGGCCGGCTCGGCCCGATGTACGCAGGCGGTTTCCACGGCTGGGCGCAGCTGATCGCCGACGGGGTCAAGTTCGTCCAGAAGGAGGACATCCTGCCGGCGCGTGCCGATCGCATCGTCTACCGGCTTGCGCCCGGCGTGGCGCTCGTCCCGTACCTTGTGGTGCTGGCATTCATCCCGCTCGCTCCGGGTTGGGTCGGGGCGGACGTCGACGCCGGGCTTCTCGTGGTGCTCGCGGTGATGGGCGTCGCCGTGCTCGGGGCGGTCATGGGCGGCTGGGCCAGCGCGAGCAAGTACTCGCTGCTCGGCGGCCTGCGCAACGCGGCGCAACTGCTGGCGTACGAGTTGCCGTTCGTGCTCACCGCCGCATCGGTCGCGATGGCAGCCGGAACGCTGTCGCTCACCGGCATCGTCGAGGAATGGCGGCCGTGGTGGATGCTGTGGCAGGCCATCGGCGCGGTGGTGTTCTTCACGGCCGGACTCGCCGAACTGCACCGCCCGCCGTTCGACATGCCGATCGCGGACGCCGAGATCATCCTCGGCGCACTGACCGAGTACTCGGGGCTGCGGTTCGCGTTCTTCATGCTTTCCGAGTACGCCGGCATCCTGGTGCTCTGCGGGCTGACCACAGTGCTGTTCCTGGGCGGCTGGCATGGCCCTGGCCCGGACGCGCTGGGCCCGGTGTGGACGCTGCTGAAGGTGTTCCTGCTGGCCGGCATCGTGATCTGGGTACGGGTCGCATTCCCGCGGCTACGGGCCGATCAGTTGCAGAAGCTCGCCTGGCAGGGGCTGGTCCCGCTCGCTCTGCTGCAGTTGGCCATCACGGGTATGGTCGCGCTGCAACGCTAGAGTGGCTCGCTGACCCTGCACGTGAGGGAACGTGATGAATCAGGAGCCGGACGCCGGCGTGCTCGACGCCGACACCGAAGAGTGGCAACTACCCGAGGCTGACGGCGATGATTCCGCCGTTCCCAAAACCCAGGAGCAGACCCAGGCCGTCGCCGACGAGGGTGGGTGGGGAGATCCCGCCGAGCCGGCCGATGAAGAAGCCTGGCACAAAGCAACCGAGCAGGCCGGCGAAAACGTCCTGCCGGAACCGGCCGAGCTCACCGGCGAGGACGTCCGGCATGGGCCAGCCGAGCCGGCCAATGCGGTTACGGCAGCGCGAGTTCAGCCGCGGCACGCCCGGCCGCGCGACCTGCGGAGGCTGGCAACAACGGTGCTCGCGGTTGCGCTGGTCATCGCAGTGGGTTTCGCGTTGTACTTCTGGCTCCAGCTCGACTCGGCGCGCGGCAAGGGCGACACGCTGACGCCGGCAGCGGATGATCTCGGCAGTGAGTTGGAGCAGGCCAACACGCGCCTCGCGGAAACCGAGCAAGAGCTCCGTGAGGCCCAAGTACGGGTGGTCGACGCCGAGGCCGAGGCTCGCGAGCTGCAGGAGCAGCTGGACGCCACCATCGCCGCATCCGCAGATGCCGACGATGAGCTTGCCGAAGCAGCCGAACAGCTGAGGGCGGTGACCGATTCGCTCGCCGCGGCGCAGAGCGAGGGCGAGGCGCTGGCGTCCGCGGTACTCGGCTCGGTTGATCCGGTCGACGCCTGTGTGCGTGCGACTGCACAAGTGGCCGAGAACGTCGACCAGATCGGCCGCGGCCAGCTCGCCCGGCAGGCCCGCGACGCCGCGGCCACCTGCGCGGCCGCGCAGGAATCGCTGGGGCCTGCGGTTGGCCAGGCGCGCGGAGTGCTGGCCGACTAGTAGGCGGGCGGCCGAGCAGTTGGTGGCTTGGCGGTGGGCCGGTTGGGCTGTGCCGGTAACCTGGTCATCTCGCACCACCGCAAGGAGGCCGCTTCATGGGCGATGGTCGCGACCCGTCGCAGGCCGGTGACCCGGGCTACTTCCCGGACGGAACGCCGAAATCGTCGCCTGACGACACCAGCCTTCTCGGGCTGCACGCGGTCTGGTCCGAGATCGACGAGCCGCTCCCACCGAAGGGCGGCGCGCACGGTTCCAGACGCGCGCGGCGGCGAGCCCAACCGTCGTGGCGAGTTCCATTGCCGCTCGTCATCGGCATCAGCGTGGCCGTGGGACTGACCCTCGGAATCATCATCTTCCTGGCCACGAGCTGACCGCATTTGCGCCGCGTACTGCGGCAGGATGCCCACTGATCACATAATGGCAGGCGTGGAGGCTCGTTTCCGCGCGCCATTCGGGCCAAGATGGACGCATGCCGACTCGGAGCGGTCTCGGACGTGGCCTCATCCAAGGGCTGGCGACGACGTTCCGCCGGATGACGCGGCGGGCGGTCACTGCCCAGTACCCCGACGTCCTGCCGGAGCTGCCCCCGCGTAGCCGCGGAGTCATCGCGCTCACCGAGGAGAACTGCACCGTCTGCATGCTGTGCGCTCGCGAGTGCCCCGACTGGTGCATCTACATCGACTCGCACAAGGAAGAGATGCCGCCGGCCCGCGAAGGCGGGCGCCCGCGCAGCCGCAACGTTCTGGACCGGTTCGCGATCGACTTCTCGCTGTGCATGTACTGCAGCATCTGCATCGAGGTCTGCCCATTCGACGCGCTGCACTGGTCGCCGGAGTTCGAGTACGCCGAACTCGACATCCGCGACCTGGTACATGAGAAGGACCGGCTGAACCAGTGGATGGCCACGGTCCCGCCCCCGCCCGCTCTCGACCCAGGCGCCGCAGAGCCCAAGGAGGTCGAGCTCGCCCGTAAGGCCGCCGGTGAAGGCGAGGCGAGCGGGTGAGCCTGGTCGAACTGGCCTTCGCGCTGCTCGGTGCGCTCGCCCTCGGGGCGGGCGCGCTGGCCGTCACGACACCCCGCGTCGTGCATGCGGCCCTCTGGCTGGCCGTGAGTCTCGCCGCTGTCGCCGGGTGCTTCCTGCTGCTGGCCGCCGAGCTGCTGGTGTGGATCCAGGTGCTGATCTACGTCGGCGCGGTCGTCGTCCTGGTCCTGTTCGCGCTCATGCTGACCCGTGCTCCGACCGGTCCGTCGCCCGGCGCCCCGCGCAGCCGGCTCATCGTGGCCGGTCTGGTCGCCGCGGCGACGGCGGCCGTGCTGCTCGGCACGCTGCTGGGCACGCTCGGCGGTGAACGGATCGACTTGGACGCGACCGCCGTGGGCACGGCCGCCGAGATGGGAGGCGCGCTGTTCACCGGCTGGGTGCTGCCGTTCGAGGCGCTTTCGGTGCTGCTGCTCGCCGCACTGATCGGCGCGATCGCGCTGAGCCGCCGCCGGCCCGCCGATCATCCTCGCGACGAGTTGTCCGGCCGGACAGCTCCGCTACCTGGAGCGACGGCTGCCGAGAACCGGACAAGTCGCGAGGACGCGGCGGCTGCGGGGAGCGACCGATGAGCCTGTCCTACCCGTTGGCTGTGTCCGCCCTGCTGTTCTCCATCGGTGTGTTCGGCGTGCTCGCCCGACGCAACGCGGTCCTGGTGCTCGTCTCGGTCGAGCTGATGCTGAATGCCGCGAACATCAACCTGGTCGCCTTCGACGCGTGGTGGTCCGACGCCCTGCACGGCGGGCAAATCCTGACCCTCTTCGTCATCACCATCGCCGCCGCCGAGATCGGCATCGGGCTGGCGATCGTCCTGCTGGTCTTCCGCGCCCGCGGCAGTTCCGACCTGGACGACCTGGGGATTCTGGACGAACGGACGGACGTCTCCGAAGGTGCCGAGGTCGAGTCGGACGAGACCGCGGCCGCCGAAACACACGGGGCCACGGCATGAACC
>JASLBX010000587.1 GCA_030146385.1 Jiangellaceae bacterium
CGCGGACCTCGTGATCCGGTGCCACGAAGCGGCGGATGCGGTGCGCGCGGCCCAGCCCAATGGCGACGTGTCCGGCCGGACAGGTTCCTGACGTGCGATGGCGGACGCGCTGACCCGGACAGATTGGTTAGACGCCTGCCCCGAGCCGAAGCCGGGGTTGGTCGTCCAGCCGATCGACGGTGAGGCCGTCATCTACGACCCTGAGGCTGACGCATTGCATCGGCTCGAGCCCACGGCCGCAGCAGTGTGGACACTCCTGGAGAGTGACAGGTCGGTTCGTGCCGTCGCGGCCGACCTCGCCGCCGCGTATGACGTTCCGGAGGACGTCGTCCGCGGTGACGTTCTGGACCTCACCGCCGTCTTGCACGAACGTGGGCTGTTTGCCGGCTCCACCGGGGTTCTCGCGTCCACTGGCCGTGAGCCGCACACCATTCCCGGCGGCGAGTTCGATCTCGGCGGGCAGCCACTGGCACCGGCCACGTACGTGACGCGGCCATTCCGCGGCTTGGATCACGCTTTCGAGATCGCGACGAACCAGCGGGGCGTCCGGGACTACCTCGATCAGACCCTCGCCGACCTAGGTGACAGGGGTCGGGGCAAGCGAGGGCGCTACGAGCTCATCGCGTTGTCTGAGACGCGCTATCTCGTCCGTTACGAGGAACAGACTGTCGTCGCCACGGGACGGCTCGACCGCGCCCTCTCGGTGTTGCTGTGGCACGTCAACGCCGAGGTCGTCCGGCGGTCGACGGCTCGCTACCCGCTTGTGCACGCGGCGGCGGCAGTCTGGGAGGGCGCGGCCGTCCTGCTCGCCGCAGCGCCGGAGAGTGGCAAGACGACCACAGTTGCCGGCCTTGTCGACAAGGCTGGATTTGGCTATCTCACCGACGAAGCCGTTGCCATCGATCCGGGCTCCCTCGTTGCGAAGCCCTACCCCAAGCCGCTGTCGATTGATCGGGGTTCCTGGGACGTCCTGGCTAACCTCCGACCGACACACGCCGACCGGGTGACTGGACAATGGCAGGTTCCGGCGGGATCAATCCGACCGGACGCCGTGGCAGGGCCGGCGCCGATCCGCTTCATCGTCGAGCCGGCCTACGATCCCGACGCTACGACTCGGTTAGAGCCGGTGGCCCGCGCGGCCATGCTGGTCCGGCTCGCCGACTCAACCTTCGACTTTCAGGCAGCGCCTCAACGCAACCTCGCCGTGCTCGCTCGGCTCGTCGAGCAGGCTGACTGCTACCGGCAACCAATCAGTGACCTCGGCGAGAGCATCCAGCTGATCGAAAAGCTGTTCTGCGCCTAGGCCGCGCCATCATCAGTGCCACGCCGGCGCACCTGAGCAATCGCGCTTAAGAATCCAGCGGGAGTAGCTTGAAGGCGCTCGCGCCCCACAGCGGCGCCACCGTTCGGAAGTGGCGCTGGTCGAAGGTCAATATTCGGGTTGTCTCGAAGCGTGCGGCGATCACGACCAGCGACGCGTCAGCGATGCCAATGTGCAGGTCTTCGTACCTGTCGATGATCCCGTTGGCAGAAGCAACGTCGCCCGAGCCGAACTCGACGAGCTGGTAGGCCTCCGCTTCCACGTCGTCGAGCAGTTCGCGTGCCGCGGAATGGCCAAGGCGCGAAGCGAGCATGTAGTCGGCCTCCGCGAGCACGAATGGTGACAGCAGCAGATCTTCGTCACCCTCCGCCACGATCTCAGCCACCGCGACGTGGTTGGGATGGCTCTCGTCCTTGGACGCGAGGATCCCGGTAGTGTCAACGACGATCATCGGTGCCGAACCCGTTGGCCAGCTCGGCGTCAATCTCCTCAGCGGTCAGCGGGCGCTCGCTCCGGTATCCACCAACCCTGGGACGGCGGCGAGTCACATCGGAAGCCACCGGGGTGATCACCGCGACAACCCGCCCACGATCTGTGACCTCCAGAGTCTGGCCACGCCTGACTCGAGCCAGGTAACGGCTGGTGTGGTGGCTGAGTTCACGAAGCCCAACGGTTGCCATGATGAGAGGTTACTACAAATGTGGACACATACCCATGACAGCGTCGTCAAAAAAGTTCGATGTCGCCGAGCGACAGCTTCCAGTCCGGCAAGGGCGGCATCGAGTCGCTGGCCAGGCTGCGCCAGGTCAGGATGGGACCCTGCCCGGGCAACGGAAGTAGGCCGGACGCACGTACCGTCCGAAGGCCCAGCGCGTAGTCCGCACGGGTGGCGCGCAACGCCGAGTTAACGAGCCGGCGGACGGCGTTGGGAGTCGGCTCGGGTAGCAGCATGTCGCCCACTACCAGTTCGGTCGACCGGCCCCGCTTCCGCACGCGGAACAGCAGCATGCCGTCAGCCGTCGACGACCCGCTGAGCAGAGCACGGTACGCGAGCGGCTCGAACCCGTATCGCCACCGTAGGTAAGCGGGCGTGCGATGGGTCTGGACGCCGGCCGGTGGCGGCATGGATCCAAGCAGCTTCTCAATCTCGGTGTCATCCTCGAGAGCCTCGAGAGACGCGACGCCGGCATCAGTAGGCGTCGACCACATCTCGGCAGGAAACCGGGACGCAGCGATGCGCGGCAGAGACATCGGCCCCGCCGGGCGGAGCCCTGTCGGCAGCTTGCCCACCTCCTGCCACCCCATCTTTAGA
>JASLBX010000588.1 GCA_030146385.1 Jiangellaceae bacterium
GCCCCAGCGTGGCTGGGAGCGCCTCTACGTGGATCATGTGCTGCAGGCCGACACCGGCGCCGACCTCGACTTCCTGCGGGGCGCATCGGGCTCGGCCGTCGGTCGCGAATCCCATTGATCCCGGGTGGGCATCGCGGTCGATGAGCCGAGCGTGCAGCTCCGCCAGATCAGCTGAGAAATGTGATGCCGGGACGTCCGCAGTCACAGCGGTAGTAGGCCAGAAGCCCTGACAACGTGCGGTGAGTGGAGATCCGCCGGGCCGGATCCCTGGCGGCGTCATGATCCAACTGACAGGTACACGTACTTGCGCGCCACTGAGTGGGAATTCGGGCCGCCTCCGCCAGCTTGGTGCGCGCCGGCTGGGCCGCCATCTGGTTGGTGATCACTGGTGGCTCCCCCCTGCTGATGTGCCACAACCATTGCGCGAACCCGCTGCTCACGGCCATAGACCTGGGTCGCCTCTGCAATGACGCACAAGCCGACGCGTCACTGATCGAAGTGAGCGAGGACATGGGATATGTCGGTGGTAGCGAGACGTAGTTGGTGGTAGAGCGGCCAACGCCCCTCATAGACCTGCCGCCAGTCCCGGATTGGGGCGACTTCGTCGACGACGGGGTTCCACTTGTCCACATCAACGTCGACACCGATGGCGCGCGCGGCGAGGACGGCGTCGCCGTAGCACGCGCCGATACGTTCCCGTCGCAGGTACTGCCGCTCGCCTATGACGGAAGACACGATCTGAGGCCACAACAACGCACCTGCCTGCGTACCGCCGCCGACCGCGATGATCCTGCTCACGGTTGCCCCGGCAGCCGTCATCGTCTCCAGGTTGTGCCGTAGCGCGAAGGCCACGGACTCGAGCGCCGCCCGATACAGCTCGCCCCGCTCATGCTCGATGGTCAGCCCCGCAATGATCCCTCGGGCATCGGGGTCGAGCAGCGGCGTCCGCTCCCCGGAGAAGTACGGCAGCATCAGCAGGCCACGTGACCCGGGCGGCACCTTCTGGGCTTCCTCGATCAACTCTGGATACTCTGCGTGCGCGAGACGGCGCATCCAGTCCGTGATGAACCCCGCGGTGGCCAGGCCCCCGGAGATCGTGTACGAGCCCGGCTCATGGCCTACCGACGCCCACAGGCGCGGGCTGGACAGCGGACGATCGGACAGCGCCGTGATCGTGGCCGTGGACGCATACATGACCATTACGTCCCCGGGACGTTCGACGCCGACGCTGATGGCCTCCGCCCAGGAGTCGTACGTCCCGGCGGTGACCGGCAGGCCTTCCGGCAGACCGGTCAGCTCGGCGGCTTCCGTGGTCACGCGTCCGATCACGTCAAGGGGACTCGCCAGCTCCGGCAGTTGTACGTCTGGCGCCACGATGCCGGACCAGTCAGGATCCCAGCCGCCTGAATCCCACGTATACGGTGGGCCGCCCTGGTTGGCAGTGTGGTGGTCCATCACGTAGTTGCCGGTGAGCCGGTGGACGAGATACCCCGCAACGCTGAATACGGCGCGGGTCCTTTCCCAGACCTGCGGCTCGTGCCGCTGAAGCCACATCAGCTTTGGCGCGATCGACTGGGCGGACAATGACGAGCCGCTGCGGGCCAAAACCTCTTCTGAACCCAGGGCGCGATTCAGCAAGCCGATCTCGTCGGTGGCACGCCCGTCGACACCGTAGAGAATGGCCGCCCGCAGTGGCTGCAGTTCAGCGTCGGCGGCAAGGACGCATGGTCCCATGCCGGATACCGCCACGGCCGCAATATCGTGCGGTCGCACATCGTCGAGGAGCCCCGCGACCACCGCGCGGAAGCCGCCCCACCAGACCAGGTCCGCGTCGTGCTCGAACCAGCCGGGGTGAGGGTGATCGACTCCGTGATCGTGCCGGGAGCGGGCGACCACCTGACCGTCGTGGTCCACCAGCACCCCTTTGGTCGCCGAGGAACCGACGTCGACACCGAGGTAGAGGGCCGAACTCATGGCTGCGCCGGATCAAGCAGGGCGCGAGCGACGCTCGTGTCGGTGACGAGCGACGTGATGAAGCCCGACCTGAGCGCCGCCTCAACCGCTCGCCGCTTGGCTCGTCCACCGGACACGAGCACGACCTCCGGAACCTTCTGCAGCTGGTCGATCGTAATGGCAACAACACGGTCGGAGTTCTCGCCTTCCATGTGCCGGCCTTGGTCGTCGATGATGCGGGCACAGATCTCTGCCACGGCGCCCTGCTCACGAAGCCAGTCCCGCTCGGGCTGCGGCCAGACGTCGTATGCCAATGAGCTAGGGGGATCCCAGGATCCGACGGTCAGCACCGCGACGTTCAGACGGTCGTACTGCTTCATGGCCTCAGCAACCTCTGGTTGCCTGCTGAGATTTGCCGCCGTAACCGCGTCCGGCACCATCAGCGGAGCGTAGATCGGGTACGCCGGGCCGCCCGACACACGAGCCGCTCGCCGCACGAGTTCCACCGAGCCGGTCTCCTCTGCGGCGCTCAGTGACACACCGGTGAGCTGGACGGTCGTGCACCGGGCGAGTCGGGTCAATTGCTCTGACATCGCAATCAGGGTGCGACCCCACGACATGCCGAGCACGTCACCGTCCTGGACGATCTCACCCAGCATCTCCGCGGCTACGCGGCCGAGGTGGGCGCGCAGCGCGACTTCGTCTTCATCGGCCGTATCGATCACAACGGCTCGCCGCAGGCCAAATCGCTGGCGGATGACGTCAGACAGCTCGGCATCGATCTCGGATGGAAGCGCGATCGAGATGGTGACGATCCCCTGCGCCACCGCCTCGTCCAGAATGCGGGCGATCTTGAAGCGGCTCAACCCGAACTCCTCGGCCAGCTCGACCTTGGAGCGGCCGTCCAGGTAGTAACGCCGCGCGATGGCCGCACTTCGCACTAGCTCGGATGGTCCCAGCCGCGTCGGGTTCCCCGTGGTTTCCACCCCTCGAGAGTAGCGCTCATCTGAGCACTGCAGCGCTCATTTTGTAACGAGTTGGTCACGACACCTTGACCCGGTTACTCCGCGAGAGTTTTGTTTGCACAAACGAGAGACGCATT
>JASLBX010000005.1 GCA_030146385.1 Jiangellaceae bacterium
TGGCGCGCCTGGCTGGCCAAGCACAGCCAGGCGCAGACCGAGGCATGGCTGGTCATCTACCACAAGGACGGCGGGACGCCGAGTGTCCGCTACAACGAGGCGATCGAGCACGCGTTGTGCTACGGCTGGATCGATGGCCTGCACCGCAAGCGTGACGCGCAGAGTTCTCAACTCCGATTCACGCCGCGCAATCCCCGCAGCAACTGGAGCGCAGTGAACCGGCGGCGCGCCGCCAAGATGATCGAGCAGGGCCTCATGACCGAACACGGTCAGGCCCTCATCGATACGGCCAAGGCAAAGGGGACATGGGCAGTTGTACCTGACACCGACGCGCTGCCTGCCGACCTGGAGCAGGAGTTGGACCGGAACGAAGCCGCCCGCGGCCACTTCGAGGCCTTCCCGCCGTCGTCAAAGCGGCTGATTCTGGAGTGGATCGCCACTGCGAAGCGGCCCGACACCAGGCGGCGCCGGATCGCCCAGACGGTCGATCTTGCCGCCATCAATGTCCGAGCCAATCACCCGAGAGCCCGGACGCGAGGCCAAGGCTGAAGGGGCTCCCCATCTTGGCCCTCGGTCTGAGGAAGACCTCGCCTTCCGCGAGAATCATCGGTTCGTAGTCGTAGACGCACGCATACGGCGGAGAGCGTGCTGCGGTGAGCGCCGCCGCGCCCCGCGAGAGTCGGCTCGGACAACGAACCGCTGCAACAGACCTGCCAATCCAAGGGCGTTCATCGGTGGGGCCCGCCACGGCGGTGGCGCACCGGCGCCCGTGGCGCGGAGGGCTCGAAGAACGCGATTACCGCAGGCTGCTGGTACCCCTCGGCTCAACTCCCTAGCGGAAGCAGCACCTCCAGGCGCGCGACACGCCACTCCAAGCTGTCCGGACGCGTCGATGGCGTGGCGAGGCCGCAGCGTGGTACCCGTTGTCACCAACACTGCGGCTCGCAGGGTGTTACGGTCAGCGGCCCGTCGAGACCTCGACGGTGATGCGGTCGCCGTCACCGATCACGTGGGTGTCGGGGTCGACCTGGGTGGCGTCGACGTGCACGGTAACGGTGACGGCCGGATCAGTGGTGTTGTAGACGTTACCGTCGAATGCGACCGCGTCCTCGCTGAGCTCGACGCCGACAGCTGACAGCGCCTGGCGGAGGGTCACCGGCTCGAAGCTGAACATGGCCGCCAGGGTCTGGGGATGGTGATGCCACTTGTTGCCATGCCCAGGGTGGATATGGAACTCAGTGTGCAGGTCGTGGAAGCGCGGCTGGTCGAGGTCGACCAGTTCGCCGTCGATAGAGATGTCGAGGTTGCCGTGGTCGTGGGCGGCGACGGTGGCCATGGCCGCGTTGGCGACGAACGGGAACGCCAGCATCGCGGCGACGAGCGCACCGAGGACGAAGAGGATGGTCCTTCCTCGGCGACGCGGCCGGCGGGCGGACGACGCCGGGCCAATTCTGGTGCGGTTCTCACGTTGTGGTGTTTGACGTGTGGACACGTGGTGCTCCTCGGTCGTTGGTGTCTTTTGACGAGCATCCGGCGTGCCGCTGTCACGGCGGTGTCGTCGTGCTGTCGTAGCTGCTGGGGCTACGCCGGTAGGCAACACAGCGGCTACCGAACAGCAGTTCGGTCAGCCAATGGGGAGCTGGTCGCTGGCCAGGGTCCGGCCACGCTCCACGGCGGCCTCGAAGGCCTCGGCACCGAGGCTGGCTCGCGCGGTGGTTTCAGCACGGTCCACATCGGCCCGCTCGATGTCGGGCAGCGGCAGTCCCACGGATGCGCGGCGTGCCTGGGCCGCGCCGAGCAGCACGGCAGCGTCTGCCGGTCGGCCGGAGGCCGCGTAGGTGGCGGCTAGGCCCTCGAGCGCGAACGCGATGCTGCGCGGGTCGCCGGTTCGGGCCGCTTGGAGGTAGCTGTCGCGGTGCAGGTCGGCGGCCCGGTCGAGTTCGCCGGTCAGTTCCGCGACGGTACCTAACCTGGCCAGGGCGTAGGCGCGCACGGAAGGAAGGGGTGCGTTGCCGAGCCAGGCCAGGACTTGTTCGAAGTGCTGGCCCGCCTCGTCGAGCTGGCCGGCTCGCAGCGCCACGAACCCGGCCGCGAGGTCTACGCTGCCGGTTACCGTCTCGGCTCCGAGCTCGTCGGCCAGGTGGCGCGCCCTGCGCAGCGACGCCTTGGCGCGGTCGTCGCCGGCCAGCGTGGCGACCGTGGCCCGGCGGGAGTGCAGGACGGCGGCGAGCTCTTGGAGTCGCAGCTCAGCGGCGAGGTCGATGCCCCGGTCGGCATGCCATTGCGCGGCGGGCAGGTCGCCAATCATCTCGGCACAGCTGAGTAGCGAGGCGAGGCACTGCACCTGCCCCCACCGGTCGCCGCGTGCCGCGAATCGGCCCAACGCCGCCTCGAGCCAGGGCCTCGCGTGATCGACATCGCCGACCATCAGCCGCGCGTTGCCGGCAAGGAGATCCGCGTCAGCAGCGTGACTGTCGTTGCCGGACTGACCTATGAGCGCCCGCGCGGTGTCCAGCTTCTCCAGGGCACGGGCCTGGTCGCCGACCGCGATCAGGCCCGCGGCGACGATGAGTGCCGCGAAGGTTCGATCCTCCGGTTTGCCGCACTCGTCTAAGGCGTCGGCGGCGTCCTGCATGCGGTCCGGCAGGTGGATCGTGGTATCCGCGGCGGGTGCCAGCAGCGCCGACCACAGTGTCGCCACGGCGGCCTCGCGCAGGGCCGCCCGCTCGGCGAAGGTGGCCAGCCAGTGCAGCGCCTCGTTCCGGTGGCCGCGCAGGTACCAGTACCAGCCGAGCTCAGTTGCTAACCGTCCACCACGCTGTCCATCACCGGTTGTCTCAAGCCAGCGCAAAGCGGCGCGAAGATCGTCCAGCAGGTGTTCCAGGCGGTCCATGGCCTCCAGCTGGTGCCGAGTGCGCAGCTGCGGCACGGTATCGGCGGCCACCGCCAGCAGATAGTCGGCGTGGCGATCGCGGAAGGTGTCGGCCTCACCGCTGTCGGCCAACCGATCGGCGGCGAATGCGTGCAGGCTCTCGAGCATGCGGTAGCGGGCTTGGTGGCTGCGGCGATCGGCAACGAGCATGGACTTGTCGACCAGCAAGCCCACCACCTCCACGATCCGCCCGGGAGGTAGGTCATGTGGGTCGCTGCAGACCTTCTCGATCGCGTCGAGTGTGGGCGGCGCCGCGAACACCGACAGGCGCCGGAACAAGGTGCGTTCCGGCGCGTCGAGCAGGTCCCAGCTCCAGCCGATCACAGCCTTCAGCGTCTGCTGGCGCGGCAACGCGGTACGAATCCCACCGGTGAGCACGGCAAAGCGGTCATCGAGCCGATCCGCCAGCTCCCCAAGCCCCAGCGTGCGCGCACGGGCGGCGGCCAGCTCCAGCGCCAGCGGGATGCCGTCCAACCGGCGGCAGATCTCCACCACGTAACGCGTAGCAGCCTCGTCGATCACAAGGTCGGGGTCCGCGTCTCGTACCCGGTCAACGAACAGCATGGTCGCACCCCACCGCGACAGCGCGTCGGGACCGACCTCCTCGCCCGTTGGGGGCAGGGCCAGCGAGGGCACCGACCACACCGTTTCCCCCGCGATTCCCAGCGCTTCCCGGCTTGTGCACAGCACGGTCAACTGGTGGGCCGAACCGAGCAGGTCGCGCACAAAGCCTGTGACGGCGTCGACGAGGTGTTCACAGTTGTCGAGCACGAGCAGAGCGCGGCGGTGCTGCAGCGCCGCGGTCACACGCGCAGCTGCCGTTCGTGGCGCGGCTACTCCTGCTGCGACCGCCGATTCGTCGGTGAGGCCGATCGTCTCGGCGACCGTGTCGGACAGCAGGTCCGGGTCCTGCACGCCGGCCAGCTCGACCAGCCACACCCCGTCGGTTGCCGGACCGTCATCGACGGTGCGGGAGGCGGCTTCGACGGCCAGGCGGGTCTTGCCGACCCCGCCCGGGCCGGTCAGGGTCACCAGGCGGGAGCCACCGAGCAGGTCGACAACGCGGTCAAGGTCATCCTCCCGGCCGACGAAGCTCGACAGCGGCCGGGGCAGCACGCTCGGCAGCACCGCTGCAGGCGCTGCTGGGACCTGCCGGGTGACGATCGAGGTAGGTGGCTGGTCCTCCTGGCGCAGCAGGATCTCGTAGAGCGATACCAGCTCACGGCTGGGGTCAATGCCGAGCTCCTCGTCGAGCACCCGACGCGTCTCGTGGTAGACCTCCAGTGCGTCGACCTGCCGCCCAGACCGCGCCAGGGCAAGCATCAGCTGGCCACGCAGTCGCTCACGCAGCGGGTGATCGGCGACTAGCGCCTCGAGCTCGGCAACCAGCTCACGGTGGCGGCCGACCCGCAGGTCGCACTCGATGCGATCCTCGATGGCGCCCAGCCGTAGCTCCTCCAGCCGTGCGATCGCAACGTCGGCGAACTCCTGCCCGGCGAACTCTGCCAGGGGCGGTCCGCGCCACAGCTCCAACGCGGCCGCCAACCGTTGGGCGGCTCGGCGTTCGTCTCCATCCCGCAGCGCCGCGCGCCCGTCACGCACGAGCGCCTCGAACCGCGCGGCATCGACCGCGTCAGGGTCCGCGCGTAGGAGGTAGCCGGGCGGCCGCGACACCACCAGCCGCTGTCCTTCGTCGCGCAGGTGGCGGCGAAGCTGGGAGATCTGGGACTGCAACGCATTCTTCGGGTTCGCGGGCGGATCGTCTCCCCAGATCGTGTCGATCAGTCGGTCAACCGACACCACCTCGCCGACGTGGAGCAGCAGCACGGCCAGCAGCACCCGCTGCTTCGCGCCCGGCACCGCGACCACCTGGTCGCCGGACCTGACCTCCAGTGGGCCGAGGACGCAGAACTCCATCCTCTGACGCTAACCGCTGTCAGGGTGCGGTCCTATGGAACAGCGCCACGGCAGCGCCACGGCAGCACCCACGTGCACGGTTGTGACATCACTAATCCGGCAACATGGAAGGACCACTCCCTATGGACACCATCGACCTGCACGAGCTGCAGCAACTCCTCGCCAGCGACCAGCCGGTCCGACTCGTCATGGCCCTCGGCCCACACCGCTTTCCGCAGGCCCACATCCCCGGTTCGGAGACCTTCTCCGATATCCGCCGGGCCCTCGACGCATTGGACCCGGACGAGGACATCGTCGTCTACTGCTCAGGACCGGCGTGCCAGGCCAGCGCCCGAGCCCAGCGATTTCTCGACGCCCGCGGGTACCGAAACGTGCGTCGCTACACCGGCGGCCTCGAAGAGTGGGACGCGGCCGGGCTCTCCCTCACCTCCGCGTCAGCTCCGGAGGCCATCGCGGCGTGAACTCGATCGAAACCCCAGATCTGCGCGCACGGCTCGCAGCCGGCGAACGGATGTGGCTCGTGCACGCAGCTGAAACGGTGAACTTCCGCTTCGCGCACCTACCCGGCGCGGTCGCGTTCGCCGATGCCGACCAGGCCGCCACGTTCCTGCGGCCCACCGACACGATCGTGGTCTACGGCGTCGACCGGACCTGCCGCACCAGCCGCACTCTCGCCGCCGAACTGTCTCGACGCGGCTTCGCCCACGTCACCTGGTACGCCGACGGGCTCGACGGCTGGATGGCCGCCGGCGGCAACGTCGAAGGCACCCACGACCCCGACCGCACGTAGCCGACCGCGCGGCCTCAGGTCTTCCAGTGACCAATCTGCCGCCGGTGCCAAAGGTAGTGGTACCGCCTTCAATCGGTGGCGGTAGCGGTTGAACGAGCGCCTGCCAGCACGTCGACGCGGACGAGCAAGGGCCGGTAGCGTCTGAGCAGCCGTAACCCTCGGAACCGATTTTCGGATAAGGGGTCCCACACGAATCCGGCGCAGAAGCGCCTTCTCGGGCAGTTCGCGCCGGATTTGCGTGCGAAGTGGGGCGCAACCGTCAGGGCGCCAGCCGATGGAGGTCACGCGGGAAAAGCGTTGCCTCGCGGATGTTGGCCGCGCCGGTCAGCCCGCGAAACGAATCGCTCCAGGCCGGTGGCGAAGCCGCCATGTGGCGGCATGCCGTGCCGGAAGGCCTGCAGGTAGGTGCTGTAATCGTCGGGTGACTCCCCGCGCGCAGCGAGGGCCGCCACGTAGTCGGAGTAGCGATGCAGCCGCTGCCCGCCGGTGACGAGTTCCACGCCGCGGAACAGCAGGTCGAAGCTGTTCGAATCGCGGGCCGGGCCGGTTCCGGGTGCGTGTAGAACGGCCGCTTGGTCATCGGGTAGCCCACCACGAACACGAACTCGGACCCGTGCTCGCGCAGCGCCCACTCCCCAACCCGGCGTTCCTCCGCCGGGGCCAGGTCGGACGCGTCCGGGTCGGCACCCACCAGAGCCAGCGCCTCTGTGAAGTGCAGCGCCGGTATCTTGCCAGGCATCCCTGGCAGCTTCAGCCCGAGCAGGTCGGTCGCTGGAG
>JASLBX010000026.1 GCA_030146385.1 Jiangellaceae bacterium
GTTGCCTTTTGCGTCCGTCTCAGCGGTGTTCTCCCAGTCCGGTTGTGGCTCGCCCTCCTCAAAGGAGGTGAAGAAGTCGGTTGTCGCGCTGGCCGGCTCCGCGCTCTGAGCCGGGACGGCAGGGACGGCGGCGGCAGGTGAGAGCGAAAGACCGCCTGCCAGGACCACTGCGATCGACGTGAACCACACCAACGTGCGGCGGTACTGACGCTTCATGTTGCCGCCTCCTTGATAACGTTGTCATTGGCAACGTTGTCATTTGTCAGTCCCCTTATTAGCTACGCCGGGGATACCGGCGTCAAGGGGGAGGCGATGTGGCGTTACGTTTCTGTAACAACCACCGCCTCGACTTCGCAGTTCGGCGTGCGTCAGTCCGCCGACAGGGAGCAGTCTTGGTGCCATGCGTGCGGCACAAAGCCCGTGGTACCGGCACGTGACAACGTTGGCGCGCAGTGCCCGACGGTCGGGGTGGCTGATCAGATCCAGGCCGCCGCGATCGCGTTGGCGGGCAGTGAACGGCGTCGACGTCCTGACCGATCATCAGCCGGGGACGGCAGGCAAACGCACCTCTCGGGGTGCCTCACAGCGAGACGATATGGTCGATAACGTTGTCACACCTCGTCGTTGATGTTCATGCGCGGCGAGCTCTTTGGGGAGAGGTGACGGTGAGCGAGAACACGCAGGCTCGTACGAGCGGAGGCGCGCGTCCGACGATGAACGACGTGGCGAGCTAGGCCGGCGTCGGCCTCAAGACGGTTTCGCGGGTGGTCAACGGAGAGCCGCGAGTCAGCAGGGCGATGGCGGACAAGGTGCGCGCGGCGATCGAGGAACTGGGCTACAGCCCGCATGAGGGCGCCCGGCTGCTGCGCCGGGGTCAGACCGCATGCATCGGCTTGGTGATGGAGGACGTGGCCAACCCGTTCTATTCAGCACTCGCCGGCGCGGTGGAGCAGGCGGCGAGAGCGAACGGCTTCCTGCTGTTCACGGCCTCCTCGGAAGAGGACCCTGCCCAGGAACGCGAGCTGACCCTGGCCTTCTGCGCGCGTCGAGTGGACGGCCTGGTGATCATCCCAGCGGCCGCTGCCGACCACCGCTACCTGCGGCCAGAGATCGATGCCGGCGTGGTCACCGTGTTCGTCGACCGGCCGGCAGTGGGCATCGAAGCGGACGCTGTGCTCGCTGACAACGTCGGTGGGACGCGCGCCGCGGTCGCTCATCTGCTCCAGCACGGCCACCGCCGGATCGGCTACATCGGCGACGCGGTAGAGATCTTCACCGCGGCCGAACGACTGCGCGGATACCGCGAAGAACTGGCTGCCGCCGGTCTTCCGTTCGACGAGTCGCTGGTTTCCATGGGGCATCCCGCGCCGGATTTCGTGCACGCCGCACTCGACAGGATGCTGGCCGGCCCGGAACCTGCCACAGCGCTGATCGCTGGAAACAACCGAGCCACCGTGGCCGTCCTGCGTGACCTGTCGAGACGTGAGCAAAAGCCGGCACTCATCGGGTTCGACGACTTCGAACTGGCCGACCTGCTCAGCCCTGGGGTGACCGTGATCGCCCACGACCCGGCTGCGCTCGGAAAGACGGCGGCCGACCTGCTGTTCCGCCGATTGCAGGGCTACCGTGGCCCGGTGCAGACAATCGAGATCGCCACGCGCCTGGTCCCAAGAGGTTCCGGCGAGATAGCTCGATGACACGCCAGCCCAGTAAGGGCGCCGAAAGCTCGCACGCGGCCGTCGAGGAAGCCGGACCTGCGCTGGTTGCCGGCGTCGAGGCCGGCGGCACCAAGTTCGTCTGTGCGATCGGCACCGGACCCGCCGACTTGCACGCCACCACCTCCTTCGCCACCACGTCTCCTGAGGAGTCACTGGGACAGGCCGTCACCTTCATCCGGCAGCACCAGCAGCGCGCTGGTGTCGGGGTGGCGGCGGTCGGCATCGCCTGTTTCGGCCCGCTGGACCTGCATGACAGGTCGCCGACCTACGGGCGCATCACCTCCACACCGAAACCAGGGTGGAGGAACTCCGACGTTGTGACTGCCTTTGGCAACGCCTTCGGAGTTCCGGTGGGCTTTGACACTGATGTCAACGGTGCTGCGCTGGCTGAGAGCCAATGGGGCGCAGGGCGCAGTTTCGACCCGGTGGTCTACGTGACGGTCGGGACCGGCATCGGCGGCGGAGCCCTGGTCAACGGCAGTGTTCTGCACGGCCTGCTGCACCCTGAGATGGGCCACGTGCCGGTGCGCCGCCATGCAGATGACTCGTTCGAAGGTATCTGCCCCTACCACGGCGACTGTCTCGAAGGCCTGGCGTCCGGGCCGGCAATTGAGGCTCGGTGGCAGCGGGCGGCTCGCGATCTCGGGCCGGAGCGTGACCGCGCGGTCGCGCTGGAGGCGTGGTACCTCGCACAACTGGCGTCGACGCTGGCCTATGTGCTGTCCCCTGAGCTGATCATCTTCGGTGGTGGTGTGCTCAAGCTGCCTGGACTGCTTGCCGCCGTACGGATCGAGACCGCCGCGTTGCTTAATGGCTACCTCGGTACCGCGGTGGCTTCGGAGCGCGTCGACCACTACATCGTCGCACCCGCGCTGGGCGACCGGGCTGGGGTACTCGGCGGCATTGCGCTCGCTCAGCGCGCGGTTGCGCGGAGCAGGTAGGTCACAAATGAATCACGTCCCTGTGAAGGATCCTTGACGCCACCTCATCGGAGGGTTGCTAATTGGTGATTACGAGCCGTGACAACGCTGTCACCTGGGTAGCCCAGGTGATGCTCCACACGCGAGGATGGACCGAGAGCACCCGAAGCGCACTAGCCGAACCGCATCGTTCCAGATAGGAGAAGCACAATGGCGTGGAGACAACGAAAGAGCCGAGCGGTCGCGCCGGCAGCGCTGGTCGCGGCAGCATCGCTGATACTGGCCGCATGCGGCGGTGACGACGACGGCGGCGACAACGGAGAGGGCGCCCAAGAGGTTCCGACAGAGGAGGCGAGCGGCGAGTTCGAGTTCTTCTCGTGGTGGACCGGCGGCGGTGACTCCGAGGGCAAGGAGGCGCTGCTGGAGCTGTTCCAGGAGCAGTACCCGGACGTCGAGGTCGTGGACGCCGCGGTCGCCGGCGGTGCCGGAACGAACGCTCAAGCGGTGCTGGCGTCCCGGCTCGGCTCCGGTGACCCGCCCGACTCGTATCAGCGGCACGCCGGTGCGGAGCTGCTGGACGACATCCAGGACGACTTCGTGGAGGACCTCAGCTGGCTCTACGAGGAGGAGGGCTGGATGGAAGTGTTC
>JASLBX010000034.1 GCA_030146385.1 Jiangellaceae bacterium
CGGAGAGGCCGGAGGTGAACATGGCGAGGCCGTCGGTTGTGGGGCCGGTGAGCGTCTCGACCGCATGCTCGGGATGGGGCATCAGACCGACCACGCTGCCGCGCGCGTTCGTGATGCCGGCGATGTCGCGGTACGACCCGTTCGGGTTGTCGCCGAGGTAGCGGAACACGACTCGACCCTCGCCTTCGAGCTCGTCCAGCGTCCGCTCATCGGCGACGTATCCGCCCTCACCGTTCTTCAGCGGAATGACGATTTCCTGGCCGGCCTCGTAGCCCGACGTCCACACGGTCTCGGCATTCTCGACCCGCAGGCGCTGGTCGCGGCAGACGAACTTGCGGTGATCGTTGCGGATCAGCGCACCCGGCAGCAGGTGCGACTCGCACAAGATCTGGAAGCCGTTGCAGATGCCCAGCACCGGTAGCCCGCCGCGAGCCGCGTCGAGCAGTGGCTCCATGACTGGCGCGAACCGCGCGATCGCCCCGCAGCGCAGGTAGTCGCCGTACGAGAAACCGCCGGGCAACACCACCGCGTCAACGCCGTGCAGGTCGGCGTCACCGTGCCACAGCGCCACGGGCTCGCCGCCGGCGAGACGGACGGCGCGGCTCGCGTCGCGATCGTCCAGCGACCCGGGGAAGGTCACGACGCCGATGCGCACGGTTACGCCATCTCCTCGACGTGAATCGTGAAGTCCTCGATCACCGGATTCGACAGCAGCGTGCCAGCGGCCCGCTCGATCTCGGCGATGGCCTCTGGGGTCGCCTCTCCGGCGAGGTCGATCTCGAACCGCTTGCCTTGCCGGACGGAGGCGACGCCGTCGAAGCCGAGCCGGCCGAGGGCGCCGTGGACGGCCTTACCCTGCGGATCGAGAATTTCTGGTTTGAGCATGACGTCGACGACGACGCGGGCCACGGACACGCTCCTCGCGCGGTGGTGGACGGGAACGGCTCAAGCCTACCGGTCAGCGTCCCCTCAACCCGATTTGTCCGGCCGGACAGCTGCTCCGTTGCAGGCTGCCGACTTGTCCGGCCGGACAGGTCGGAACGACCGGGTAGCGTGAGGCGCGTGGCGACCACGCTGCTTGACCGAATCGGACTGCTGGTCACCAATGATCCAAGCCTCGGCGACACGCCGCTGGGAGAGGTCCGCGACGCCGCTCTGGTCGTTGGCGAGGACGGCCGCGTCGCCTGGGTCGGACGAGCAGCCGACGCGCCCGCGGCCGACAACCGGTTCGACGTCGGCGGGAGTTGCGTCGTCCCGGGATTCGTCGACAGCCACGCGCACCTGGTCTTCGCTGGCGACCGGTCCGAAGAGTTCGCCGCGCGCATGGCCGGCCGGCCCTACTCCGCGGGCGGCATCCGCACCACCGTGGCCGCGACGCGCAACGCGCCGGACGAGGTGCTGGCCGCCAACCTGGCTCGCCTGCTGGCCGAGATGCGCCGCCAGGGCACCACGACGGTCGAGGTCAAGAGCGGCTACGGGCTGACCGTGCACGACGAGACGCGGGCGCTCGCGCTCGCCAAGCAGTTCACCGACGAGACGACGTACCTCGGCGCGCACGTCGTGCCCGAAGAGTACGCCGACCGGCCCGCCGACTACGTCGGCGTCGTCACCGGGGAGATGCTGGCGGCCTGCGCGACGCACGCCCGGTGGATCGACGTGTTCTGCGAGCGCGGCGCGTTTGACGAGGACGCCGCCCGGGCCGTGCTGCAAGCGGGCATCGACGCCGGGCTCCAGCCCCGGATCCACGCCAACCAACTCGGCGAGGGCCCCGGGGTCCAACTCGCCGTCGAACTGGGCGCCGCAAGTGCTGACCACTGCACGTTTCTCAGCGATGCCGACGTCGACGCGCTGGCGTCATCCGACACCGTTGCGACGCTGCTGCCCGGAGTGGAGTTCTCGACCCGCCAGCCGTATCCGGACGCTCGCCGCCTGCTCGACACCGGTGTGACAGTCGCGTTGGCCACCGACTGCAACCCAGGCTCGTGCTTCACCTCGTCGATGCCGTTCTGCATCGCACTGGCCGTTCGCGAGATGCACATGACGCCCGCCGAGGCACTGTGGTCGGCCACCGCCGGCGGCGCTCGCGCGCTCAGACGCGACGACGTCGGCCGTCTCACTCCCGGCTCTCGGGCCGACCTGGTGTTCCTGGACGCGCCGTCGTACATCCACCTGGCCTACCGGCCGGGCGTCCCTCAGGTGGCGAGCGTCTGGCGCGACGGACGGCCGGGATGATCTGGCGGCGCGGGGCAGCGGTATTCGTGGCGGCGGCACCGACCGTCGCCACCGAGCGCCGCCGCGTGGTGATCACTTCCAATGATCCGCGCCGGCTGGCCGCGGTGCTCAACAGTCTCGCCGACCGCCGGTTCGGTGCGGACTGATAAGTTTCCGCTCGTGACGTACTGGCACGCAGTGACGCCGCCCCTGGTCGCCTGACCAGGGCAGCGGCAACCACTTTGCATTCCACCTGATCCACACCGGCGAGTCGCGCCGGTGACGCGCGCCTGCCTGCCCTGGATGCGAGTCCCTCGACTTCTCACCATCCAGGAGCTTCGTCCATGGCCAGTCATCTCTCGCCCGCCCAGGAAATGCTCGGCGGCGGTACGTCCATCTTGCTGGCGGCGGTTCTGTGGGGAACGACGGGCACTGCTCAGTCCGTCATCCTCGACACCGCCAGCCCGTTTTCCATCGGCTCGGCCCGCATCGTCATCGGCGGGCTGCTGCTGCTCGTCCTGGCTCTGCTCGTCGGACGCGGGGCGCAGGTTCGGCGCCTGCTCGCGGCGTCCCGCCCGGATCGGCGCCGGGTCCGGGTACTGATCACTCTCGGAGCCGCCAGCGTGGCGCTCTACCAGGTCACCTTCTTCGCGGCCGTCGCCACCACAGGGGTAGCGGTGGGGACGGTCGTGACGATCGGTAGCGGTCCCGCATTTGCCGGATTGCTGGCGACGGCGCTCGGCCGGCGACCCTCGTCCCGATGGCTGCTTGCCACGGCGGGAGCAGTAGTGGGCTGCGCGGCACTGGTCAGCGGCGGCGAAGCGGCCGGTGTCGATGGGTTCGGCGTCGTGCTCGCGCTGGTGGCCGGGTTCGGGTACGCCTGGTACGCGACCATCGCCGGGTATCTGATCAGCAGCGGTGAGGGCGACCTCGGAGTGATCGCATCGATGTTCGGCGGTGCCGGAGTCCTCCTGCTGCCCGGCCTGGTCGCCAGCTCACCCGGTTGGCTCCTCGATCTGACCGGCCTGTCGGTGGCGCTCTACCTCGGCGCCGTGACCACGACGGTTGGCTACATCCTGTATGCCCGAGGGTTGCGAATGACGCCGGTGCCGACGGCGACCACGCTGACCATGGCGGAACCCGTCATAGCGGCACTACTCGGCCTGATCGTGCTCGGCGAGCAACTCGGCGTGGTGCCTCTTGCCGGACTGGGGCTGATTGGGGTCAGCCTGCTGCTCCTGATTCCCCGCCGGCAGCCCGTCCCGGCGGCCATCGAGGTTTGATCAGGGGAGGATGGCGCTTACCGTACCGTCGGGTAAGCGCCATCCGGCCATGATCAACGGCGTGGGGGCAGGGTGGCCGCCCTATCGCGCCCGCCGGCCGTCACGGCGTCGCGGGCGGTCGTCGCAGCCCTGTGAGCCAGGGACTCCAGCGGCCCGCGGCCGACGAACGTTCGCCACGGCACGGCAACCAGCAGTGCGATGAGGACGTGCCACAAGAACGCGTTGCTCGTGCTGCGCGGCAAGCCATCGGACAGCAACAGCACGTGGAGGGAGTACAAGGTGAGCGTCATGCCGCCGATTGCCGCGAGCGGCCACACCACCGCCCGTGCCCACATTGCGATCAAGAGCATCAGACCGAGGACGCCCGCCGCGACGCCCATCGTGTGCATCAGGTCGAATGTGGTGGACGAGTGGGGAGACGACACCGCGAGCCACCACCAGCTGGTCGTCGGAGTCGTCCCGTAGAACCCGGCCGTCAACGCGGTCTCCAGCGGGAACCGGGCGATCGGGGCGTCGCCCGGCCCGGCCGCCTGCAGGTGGTCGAGGCCGCCGGACTCCAGCAACCACCACGAGACGAGTTTGGCCGCTACGGCGAGCGCCGTCCCGCCAGCCAACAGCACCACGCACGTCCGGACCGAGCGCAGATGCAGCCGCCCCAGCGCCAGTCCGAGCAAAATGTACGCGGTCCACTGCAATACGGGGTAGTAGCCGGTGAGCGTCAGCTCGGTGAGCAGCTCTCCAGGCTCGACCAGCGATCTGAAGTCAGGCACACTGCGCGACTCGGTAGACATGCCCGATCTGATCGCCTGGCTGATCAGGGGCGAGACGATAGCCCACGCGAACGCGAGCGGGAGCAGGATCTTCGGGCCTAAGCCCAGGAACGGAATCGCGACGACGAACAACAGCGCGTAGTACACGAGGATTACGGCCACGCCCGACTCGGGAGCACCCAGGATGAGGCCGACCACGGCCAGCACAGCCGCTCGAGCGGCAGTGCCGGCGCTCGCGCCGACGAGGGCCCGGCCACGGGGCGCCGTCCGTCCGCCTGTGGCCAGCGCGAGGCCCACCCCGGCAAGAATCGCGAACAGCGCAGCCGCCCTGCCGGCCGCGACCAGGTAGGACGTGGACACAGTTCCGTCGGCGTCCACCCGCGAGCTGATGTGCACGGCCATCATGCCGATCAGCGCGATGCCCCGGGCGGCATCGACACCGACCAGCCGGGCGAGCTTCACCGCTCGCGGTGCTTGGTCGACCGTCACCAGATCAAAGCCGCCAGCCAGCTGACCACCGGAATGATCGCGGGAGCGGAGAGAGCGATCAGGCCGGCCGCAGCCAGCAGTGCGATGACCCGTACCCGGGTGCTCGGCCGGCCGGAGGGGTCGCGCAGGTGTCGCAGCATCAGTTCAGCCTACGTCGCGCCGGAAGTATGCCCAGAGGGTGAACGAAAGACTGGCGGTCAACTTCGGAACGTGGCAGCATGCGCCCCGCGTACCGTCGGCGTGCGGGTCACCGGCA
>JASLBX010000039.1 GCA_030146385.1 Jiangellaceae bacterium
CTCCGGGACTGGCCGGTACCAGATCAGTTCGGGGTGGTGGCCGAGCAGTCCGAGAGCCAGGGCGGCATTGCCGTCCTCGTCCAGGTACCGGTTGGTCAGCGGATCAGAGGAGCCGAGCACCATGAGCCGCTGGTCGTCCCCCACGGTCGTGACGACGAGAGCGCCGTCGTAGCACGTCGCACCGGGCGGTCCGCCGGAGTATTCGCCGCCCAGCCGGGCCGAGCCCGCGCGCGCCGCATCGGCGAGATCACAGCCCGGTTCGCGGCTGGAGGGCGGGTCGCCCCCGACGAGGGTGAGCGTCGGATCGAAGTCGATCAAGCTGAGTGCCGGGGCGACCAGCACCAGGTCCGCTCCCG
This sequence comes from Jiangellaceae bacterium, assembly GCA_030146385.1. GTDB lineage: Bacteria > Actinomycetota > Actinomycetes > Jiangellales > Jiangellaceae > JASLBX01. The sequence continues at coordinate 357 of JASLBX010000039.1, forward strand.
TGTCGAGCAGTTCGCGCACCTGGTCGGGCTGGAGCAGATCGGGGACCGTGACGAGGATGGTTGCGTCCTGTCCGGCGGCTCCGGCTGCTGCGCGGGTGCGCCGAGTCTCGACCACGTTCACGCCGAGGTTGCCCAGCAGCTCGGCGACAGCCCGCGAGCCGGCATGATCGACTCCTTCTGGGTCGAGGTAGCCGCGCCGGTTCTGGCTGTTGACGATGCCGAGGACGAGCGCGGTGACCAGCAAACCGGTGATGACCCACACGGGCCAGCGCCACCGGCGCCAGTAGGCGGCAATCCGGCCGGTCGGGGATGGGGCGGCTTGCGTCGTCACGCGGACCTCACAGTGAGGCGCGAGCGCTGATCGCGGACGGCCGCCTCGATGGCGCGAAGGCGGCGGTCGTCGTCCTCGGTGGCCTTGAGGCCGCCGTAGTACACGGAGTCGAAGAGAGCGGCCGTCGACGGCAGGTCGCTCCCCAGGCTCGGCAGGGCCTGGCTGGCCTCCTGCGCCGCTTCGTCGGCGGTCATGCCGGGCCGGACGTCGATGAAGGCGCGCTCCTCGAGATCGGCGATGATCGCGCGGAAGCGTTCCGTCACGGCCTCGGACCACCGGCCGGCCTCGGCGGCGGCGTCGGCCGCGGCCCGGTACTCGCGCGCGCTGCGCTTGGTTTCGCCAAAGACCGTCTCGGCATGGGACCTACGGCGCCGGGCTGGCGGCCCGTAGCGCAGGAGAATGGCTGCCGCGATCACGAAGATCAGTACCAGCAGGACGAGTCCGGTCGGGCCGCTCAGTACGCCACCGGCCGCGGACAGCAATTCGTTGAGCTTCTCGATCACCCACTCGAAGGCCTGCTGCAGCAATGGCGGGTCGCTGTCATAGCGCGGGTGCGCAAGCTCGCGCTCAGCGAGCTCGCGGGCCTCGTCGCGGTCAAGCTCGACCGGCAGGCTCATCGCATGGGCGGCGGTTGGTCGGTGCGGCCCGGAATCGTGACGCCTGCCGCCCGGGCCAGCTCGACGTCCAGCGCTTCGCGGCGAATCCGGCGATCGATGTAGAGGAGCGCCACCGCAGCGGCGAGGAAAGGCGCAGTGATCGTCGTGCTGACGATGCCGCCGAGCGCGGACAAGCTCAGCACGCCCAGGCTGGTCATCGACTCGGGATCGAACGGATCGGCGATGAAGAACGTGGGCACCGAGAACAGGACGCTGATCACCTGGGTGACGATGATGGCCACGATCCAGACCAGGATCAGGATGCCGAACAGCCGCCACCACGACCTCGTGACCAGCTCGGCCGACCTGCGCAGCGCCTTGATGATGCCGATCGGGCGGGCGGGTTCTCCCGGGTGGCGGCCCGGTGTCGACTCCAGCATGAACGCCGGAGAGGCCAGCGCGTACCGGACGTACAGCCAGACTGACATGGCGAAGCCGAGCAAGCCGGCGAGCACGCCCACCGCGATCACGGCTTCGCCGACGCCCGCCGCCGCGGCCAGGGCAGTGAGCACGATGACGGCGACTATCGGTGAGAGCGCGATCAGGGAGTACACCAGCGTCAACAGCAGCAGTTTCGGAATCTTTGGCCGGGCCATGGCCCATGCCTCGCCGACCGTGAGGTTCTGCCCGAGGACCGCGCGGCTGACTACGACGGTGAGGATGCCGGTGAGGATGACGGTGGCGACCCAGCCGACGATGGCCATCACCCCGAAACCGCCGAGCGTGCCGCCGATGACGCCGAACACCTCGGCCGGCGAGGCGGTCGCGGGCAGGTCTTCGAGCGCCTGCAAATCGCGGAACATCAGCCAGGACGCGATGAGGCCGATGACCTGGACGATGATCGCGACGACGGCTGAAAGGCCGAGCATGGGGCCGGGGTTGCGGCGAATCGTCGTGACCGCGCCGTCGAGGATCTCGCCCACGCCGAGGGGTCGCAGCGGGATGACGCCAGGCTTGACGGGTGGCGGCGGTCCCCACGCGGGGGCGCCCCATCCGGTGGATGACGTGGGCGGGTAGCCGGGCGGGGGGTTCTGGCCGGGCTGCTGTGCGTGCGGGTCCGGTTGGGGCTGCGAGCCGGGGTCGCCGGGAGCCTGCCGGCCGGACTGCTGCCGCGGGTCCGGCGTGCCGGGTTGTTGACCCGGGTCGGTCCAGCCGGACTGTTGGTGAGCGCCCGTCCAGCCCGATTGGTGTTGAGCGTCCGTCCTCCCAGGTTGCTGCCGAGGGTCCGTCCATCCCGGCTGGCCAGGCGCCTGCTGCCCTGGTTGCTGCCCAGGTGCCGCCCAGCCCTCGGCCGCAGGCTGCTCTGTCGACCAGCCCGGGTACGGAGGACGGGGCTCGGGGCCGTCGTCCGGCCGCTTACCGGCGCTGTCCTCCGTCCGCTCCCATTCAGGCGTGTCCGACATCTACCCCATGCCTTCCTGCTGGTCGTTGCCCCGGGTCTCATCGTTTCACGGCCCTGAGCTCGAGATGAACCGGCAATGCTGAGAACCATCTACACCACGGTGTTGCCGCGGGGCAGGAGGCACCCACGCGCGGCCGGTACAGCTGAGCCTCCGCCCAATAGCTGATCATCAGCCACCGCCGGAACGATCAGCTACCTGCCGAGCAGCGCGATGCGTTTCCCTGCCGGCAGCTGTACCGGTCGAGTACCGCCGGGACGCCTTGGTTAGGCCATGAACCTTGGCTCACACCACACGAGCGCACCGCCTGGCGAGCGGCTATCCACAACCAGTTTTCACAGTTTGGCCGCAACAGTGTCACGATAATGGCCATGAAGGGACGCGTTCTCATCGTCGACGACGACACCGCGCTCGCCGAGATGCTCGGCATCGTGCTGCGCAACGAAGGCTACGAGTCCAAGACCGTGGCTCGCGGCGACGACGTCCTCCCGGTGTTCCGTGACTTCAAGCCCGACCTAGTGCTGCTCGACCTGATGCTGCCCGGCAAGGACGGCATCGACGTGTGCAAGGAGATCCGGGCGGAGTCCGGGATCCCCATCGTGATGCTGACCGCCAAGAGCGACACGGTTGACATCGTCGTCGGCCTGGAGTCAGGGGCGGACGACTACGTCGTTAAGCCGTTCAAGCCGAAGGAGCTCGTCGCGCGGGTGCGGGCCCGGCTGCGGCGCACCGACGACCCGAAGCCGGAGACTCTCCAGGTCGGAGACCTCACCATCGACGTCGCCGGCCACTCGGTTAAGCGCAACGGCGTCTCCATCGGGCTCACCCCGCTGGAGTTCGACCTGCTTGCCTGCCTGGCCCGCAAGCCGTGGCAGGTGTTCAGCCGCGAGGAGCTGCTGGAGAAGGTCTGGGGGTACCGGCACGCCGCCGATACCCGGCTGGTCAACGTGCACGTCCAGCGGCTGCGCTCGAAGGTCGAGCGTGACCCGGAGAATCCGGAGGTTGTGGTGACGGTGCGCGGCGTCGGTTATAAGGCGGGCCCGGCCTGACGTGGCTGATGCGGCCACGCCGGAACCTCGCGCGGGCAGCGTGCCCCCGCGGCTGATCGGCGTACTGACTGCCGCCGGCGCGACCGTCCTGCGCTGGTGGAACCGCCTGACCGCCGCCTGGCAACGGTCGATCCAGCTGCGGGTCATCGCCGCCACGCTCGCCCTGTCGGTCGCAGTGGTGTCACTGCTGGGCATCACGCTGATGCGGCAGATCACCGAGGGCTTGCTGGTCCAGAAGCGGGACGCCGCCCTGGCCCACGCGGAGGCCGGGCTCGTCACGGTGCAGGAACAATTGGATGCCGCCGAGCCGAGCGACCGCGGTGTGTTCCGGCAGATCGTCGGCGACCAGGCCGCGCTCGGTGGGGAAGACGGGCCGGTGGTCGTGCTGATGCGCGAGGGCGCGACGCCGCTGAAGTCGCCACCCACGGTCACCGCCGACAGCGTTCCCGAGGAGCTCCGGGTGAAGGTGGGCGAAGAGCTCCGCATGTTCTGGACCTACACCGAGATCCAGCGCGCCGACCGTGACGCCGGCGAGCCGGCCATCGCGGTCGGCGGCCGGGTCTTCACCGTCAACGAGCAGTACGGGCTGTACTACCTGTTCCCCCTCACCGAGCAGGCCCAGACGCTCAGCGTGGTCTGGACGGCACTTGCGACGGCCGGTCTGCTGCTTGTCCTGCTCCTGGGTGCTGTTGCCTGGCTGGTCACCCGGCAGGTCGTCACACCCGTCCGGATGGCGGCGAAGATCGCGGCACGCTTCTCGGCTGGCAAGCTGTCCGAACGCATGCCCGTCCGGGGTCGGGACGACATTGCCCGGCTGGCCAGCAGCTTCAACCAGATGGCCAGCAGCCTGCAGCACAAGATCGGCGAGCTCGAGGAGTTGTCCCGGGTACAGCAGCAGTTCGTCTCTGACGTCTCGCATGAGCTCCGCACGCCACTGACAACCGTGCGGATGGCCGCGGACGTGCTGCACGAGTCGCGCGACCAGTTCGATCCCGAGGTGCAGCGGGCGGCCGAGTTGCTGCAGGCCCAGCTGGACCGATTCGAATCCCTGCTGGTCGACCTGCTCGAGATCAGCCGGTTCGATGCGGGTGCCGCCGTCCTGAATGCGGAGTCGGGCGACCTGCGTGAGGTGGTGTACCAGGTCACCGATGCCGCCGCCCCGCTCGCCGCGCGCAAGGGCTCGGAGGTGCGGGTGGACGTTCCGGCCGAGCCGTGCGTCGCCGAGTTCGACCCGCGTCGCATCGAACGGGTGCTCCGCAACCTGGTGGTGAACGCGATCGAGCACGGCGAAGGACGCGATGTGGTGGTGCGGGTCGCCGCGGAGGACAGCGCCGTCGCGGTGACCGTGCGCGACTACGGGGTGGGTCTCAAACCAGGCGAGTCCTCTCTAGTGTTCCACCGGTTCTGGCGGGCTGACCCCGCCCGTGCGCGGAGCAGCGGCGGCACGGGTCTCGGCCTTGCCATCTCGCTCGAGGACGCCAGGCTGCATGGCGGATGGCTGCAGGCTTGGGGCGAGCCCGGCCAGGGCTCGCAGTTCCGGCTCACCCTGCCGGCACAGGCTGGGGCCGATCTGACTTCCTCGCCGCTTCCGCTGATGCCTGACGACGCCGGATACGACGCGCGGCTGTCTGGCGTGGGCAGCCCGTACCGCCGTCTGGCCGATGACGAACCGGCGGAGGTCCCCAGTGCGTAGATCGAGGTTGGGCGTCGCGCTGGCGGCCCTGGCCGCAACCGTGCTGGCCGGGTGTGCAGGCATCCCGACGTCCGGGCAAGTCCTCCCGCACGAAGAGATCGACAGCGCCGGCCGCGCCGCCCCATTCGTCGGTGGCGAGGTCCAGGGGCCCGAGCTAGGGCAGTCGCCCGAAGACATCGTCGACGGCTTCCTGGAAGCGATGAACTTCTACGAGGCCAACTACGCCACCGCGCGCGAGTACCTCACCACCGAGGCGTCGCGGGAATGGGATCCGGACGTCATGACGACGGTCTACCGGAACGAACCGATCACCCAGGAGACCGCTTCGAGCCGGGTGCGGGTGCGACTGAACAACGTCTGGGCCACCGTGCAGGGTCAACGGGAGTTCGAGAAGGCACCTGACGGTACCGTCGAGGAACACTTCCTGCGGCTGGAAGAAGTGGGCGGCGAATGGCGCATCGCCAACCCGCCGCCCGGGCTGATCATGAGGGACGCGGACTTCACCGAGGAGTTCGCCGCTCACAATCTGTTCTTCTACGAACCGGGATTCCAGGCGCTGGTGCCCGACACCGTCTATCTGCCCGTGCGCGGACCGGTAGCGACTCTGCTGGCTCAGAAGCTTCTGGAAGGCCCGTCGGCGCGCCTGGAGCCGGCCGTCCGGAGCGCGTTCCCGGAGGGGACGGAGCTCGCGGTCGACGCCGTGGCCGTCACGGAGCAAGAGGCGGAGGTCAAGCTGACCGACGACGCTCTTCAAGCCAGCGGGACGCAGCGTGGCCAGATGGTCCTGCAGCTGGCGTGGACGCTGGGTCAGCTCGCTGACGTGGAGCAGGTCAAGGTTCATGGCGGGCAGGTGGAGCTGGACGAGACGCCGGCTCGCGTCTTCCCGGACTCGGATCCGGTGAGCACCCGGGCCTTGTCCATGTACGCGGTCACCGACGGGGGCGTGGTCCAGATCGACGACAATCGCACGGCGACGCCACTGGTGGGGCCGTTCGGTGAGCATCCCGGCGTGGAGGAGGTCGCGGTCGACCCGCGGATGAGCCAGGCAGTCGTCGTGGACGAAGGCCGGACGTCGCTGAAGTGGAGCGAGCTGGCCGCTGAGGCCAACGTCGAGATCATCGCGCAGGGCAGGGAGCTCCGCTCGCCCTCGGTCGATCTGAACGGACTGGCGTGGGTGATCGAAGGCGCTGAGACCTCGTCCAGGCTGCTGGTTGCCTCGCCCGGAAGCGAGCAGGCGGTCGTCCCGATCAGGGGCCTCGACGGGAGCCGCCTCGACGCTGTCGCAGTGGCTCAGGACGGCGCACGCATCGCGCTGGTGGCGGACGGCGAAGTGTACTTCGGGGTCATCGTGCGCGACGACTACCCCTTTGAAGTGCGCGTCGACCAGATCGTCTCCATAGATCACAACGACGTTGCTGGGTTTGCGGTTGACGTCGCGTGGAGCCAGTACGACCAGCTGGCCGTGCTCACCGCTGCCGACGAAGACACCGGACTGGCCCCGCGGGCCTGGATTTTCACGCTCAATGGACGCATGCCGGGCGCGCCGGCCGGGGTGGTCGAGGGTGGACAGACGCTGACCGCCAACTGGCGCGTAAACCGCCAGCTCGCGGCCGGTGGCGAGGACCGCGTGCACGTGCAAGACCCGAGGACCCTGACCTGGCGGCCGCCCATCCTCGACGTCCGGCGGCCTGCCTACCCTGGGTAGCGCGTGGCCAGCGGATGGCTGGGCGGTCTCGCGGCCGCCGCGGCGGAACTGGTCTTTGGAAGCGTCTGCGCCGGGTGTGAGGGATCATCGGGCCTGTTGTGTCCGGACTGCTTGGACATGCTGCGCCAGCCGGCGGCCTTGGTACCCGTGAGCGCAGGCGGAGTGCAGGTGGCTGCGGTGGCGGAGTACGCCGGACCGGCCCGGGGCCTGGTCCTGAACCACAAGGAGCGTGCACGACTCGGCCTGGCCAAGCCGCTCGGCGATGCTCTAGCGACGTCGGTGGTCGCGGTGCTCGAATCGGGTGCCGGGTGCCCGCTTTGCGGTTCGCGCGCCGTGGCGGTGGTTCCCGTCCCGTCCGCTCGTCGCGCCGTTCGTCGCCGCGGCCACGACCCGCTTGTGCGAACGAGCCGGCGGGCGGCTGTCCTACTGCGGCGGGTCGGGTACGACTGCGCTGTCGTCCCGGCGTTGCGGCACCGGCGCGCGGTGGCGGATCAGGCCGGTCTCGATGCGGCGGCGCGGCGGGCGAACCTCGCGTCTGCGCTGGACGTACGGCCAGTCGCCCTCGGGCTGCTCGCGGGACGGTGCGTCGTGCTCGTCGACGACGTGGTGACAACCGGTGCGACGTTGAGCGAGGCGTCGCGGGCGCTGAGCGTGGCCGGCATCCGGGCGTGCGGTGCGGCTGTGATTGCCGCTACACCCCGCCGCGGATCCAGCTTTGGGGGTTCAGGCCACCAGCCGGTCATCTAGGGGTTAGCGTGGATTTACGGCACCTTCACCGAACATCGGTGGTGCCCTCCCGACTGCCCGATCAGACCTGGGAGGTCCGGTGAACATCGTCATCAAGGGGCGCAACTGCGAGATCCCCGAGCGGTTCCACGATCTGGCTACCGAGAAGCTGAGCAAGCTCGAGCGGTACGACCAGAAGGTCATCACAGTAGACGTGGAGGTCAGTAAGGAACCCAACCCGCGGCGGGCCGACGAAGCCCACAGAGTTGAGCTGACGGTCCGCTCCAAGGGGCCGAGCATCCGGGCGGAGGCAGCCGCCGACGACCGGTACGCCGCTCTCGACATGGCGATGGACAAGCTGAGCAACCGGATGCGCCGCGCGGCAGAACGGCGCCGGGCCGCGCGAACAGGTGGACGTAATCCGGTGTCGGTGGCGGTCGCTACGGCTGACCTGCCGACTGACGTGGACTTTCTCGCGTCAGGAACGTCCGAGGTGGCCGGCACGCCTGCTGAGAGCGGCGGTGAGACTGTCGCGCCCAAGGCCGGGCCGCTCGAGGTTGACGGCGAAGGCCCGCTCATCGTCCGCGAGAAGACCCATGACGCCGTGCCAATGACGCTCGACCAGGCTCTGTACGAGATGGAACTCGTGGGCCATGACTGGTTCCTGTTCGTCGACGCCGACTCCAAGCGGCCCAGCGTGGTGTACCGCCGCAAGGGCTACGACTACGGAGTGATCCACCTCAACGTGTGACGCCGTTTGATCACGTTCAGCATGCATATGGG
>JASLBX010000115.1 GCA_030146385.1 Jiangellaceae bacterium
CGGACGGATTCGCATTGTCGTCGAGCGACCTGGTGCTCACTGTCGTCCCGCAGTTTCACGTCCTGGCTTGGGGGCTGCCGTATGCGGCGTTCCTGACGGGCGCGTCGCTGGCGATGCCCGATCGCTTCCTGACGCCCGAGCCGCTTGCACAGTTCATCGCGGCCGCCCGGCCGAACAAGGCCGCCGGGGTGCCGACCGTCTGGGCCGGGCTGATCAGGCACGTCGAGGAGAACCCGAAGGCCGACATCTCGTCGCTCACCGAGGCAGTCGTCGGTGGATCAGCTTGCCCGCCGTCCCTGATGGAGGCCTACGACCGGCACGGCATCACGCTCCTGCATGCATGGGGCATGACCGAGACCAGTCCGCTTGGTACGCACGGCCGCCCGCCGCCCGACTCGACCGGTGCCGACCGGTTGCGCTACCGGCTGACCCAGGGGCGGCTGGTGGCTCCCGTCGAAGCTCGGTTGATCGGGCCTGAGGGGGACGAAATGCCGTGGGACGGCAAGTCCGTAGGCGAGCTTGAGGTCCGTGGGCCGTGGGTCACGGGGTCGTACTACCGGGAGCCGGACAGCGAGGCGTTCGACGACGGCTGGCTGCGCACGGGCGACGTGGGCGCGATCACGCCGGACGGATACCTGCGACTGACCGACCGGGCCAAGGACGTGGTCAAGTCAGGCGGCGAGTGGATCAGCTCGGTCGAACTGGAAGGCCACCTGATGGCGCACCCGTCCGTGGCCGAGGCCGCCGTCGTGGGCGTGTCGGACGAACACTGGAGCGAGCGTCCCCTGGGCATTGTGGTGCTTGCGCCGGATACCCGTGCCGAGCCGGACGAGCTGCGCGACTTCCTCGCCGACCGGGTCGCCAAGTGGCAGGTGCCGGAGCGATGGGCGTACGTCTCAGAGATTCCGAAGACGAGTGTGGGCAAGTTCGACAAGAAGGCGCTCCGCCACGCCTACGCCCACAACGACCTCGACGTCATCCACCTCCCGCAGGGAGGGAGCTTGTCGCGCGAGTGATGGGACCGGCGGCTGCCGACTTATGTCAAGCTCGCGAGAGTGCGGCGGTTCCGTTCGGAGCCCATTCCTGACAAGGCGAGATTGGCTCTCTCAGGAATTGGCCTGGGATTGATGTGCCTCAGCCGGGAGTGGCCTTTGTGGGTGTATGCCCGAATGTCCGGGACCTAGGGCTCTGGGACGTCCCACATCCTGACGCCGCCGAGCAGGCCGGACTGGTTGGTCACGATGGTGACGTCCGGGCCCAGATCGGCAGTCAGGTGACGGGCTCCGCCACCCCCGACGTACGCGCGGTCCCACCAGAGCACCGGCCGCAGTGAATCGAGGGCCAGGACGACGCGCCCCGTCCACCGCTTCGGCCCGATCCGCCGCCGGGCGTGGTGGCCGAGCTGCTCGTCATAGGTCTGGCCGTTGCGAAACGGCGCGTGCGAGACCTCCAGCTTGGGCAGCAGTCGGCCGTCGTCGAACAGCGCGCATCCCAGCCCCGTCCCGAGTGTGAAGACCACCTCGAAGCCACTGCCCTCGATCACAGCCAGTCCCGCGACCTCGGCGTCGTTCAGCACCCGCGTCGGCACATCGAACCGATTCTCGATCAAGGCCCGGATGTCCAGCCCGGCCCACTGCTTCTCGAGGTCGGGGTCGCGGGGCGTGAACGGGCCGGCCTCCGTGACGTAGTGCGGGGTCGCGTGGACGATGCCGTGACGCACCATCCCCGGGAACCCCACCGAGACACGGTCATATGGCGTCTCCGTCGTGGCGACCAGTTCAGCGATCGCGTCAAGGAGCGCGTTGGGAGGGCACGGGTACGGCGTGCGCATCTTCACCCGGGGGCACAGCGGCTCGCCGGCAGCGTCGAGCACGGTGGCCTTGATGCCCGTGCCACCGCAGTCGATTGCGAGCGTCCACGGCCGCTCGCCCGCAGTTGTCATCACGCCATGACCGTAACTGGCGGTGACCGCAAAGCGCACAACGATCGGCTTGAGATAGTCGGAACCGTGAACGTACTGATTGACGTGGATGAGCTCGCGGCGCTCCTGGAATCCGGGTCTCCACCCGTCCTGCTCGACGTCCGCTGGGCGCTCGGCGACCCGCACGGACGCAATCACTACGAGGACGGACACCTGCCGGGCGCCGCCTACGTCGACCTCGAAACTGAATTGGCCGGGCCGCCGTCGCCGCAGGCTGGCCGGCACCCGCTTCCGGCCATCGACGACCTGCAGGCGGCCGCGCGCCGGTGGGGCATCCGCGACGGCAGCAGCGTCGTCGCCTATGACGACGTCAGCGCGACGTCGGCCGCCCGCGCGTGGTGGCTACTGCGCTGGGCGGGCGTGCAGGACGTCCGGCTGCTTGACGGCGGGCTCGGTGCCTGGCGGGCGAGCGGACGTCCCGTGGAGAGCGGCACGGTGCGTCCGCCGGCCGGTGACGTGACGCTTCGCCCAGGCGGGATGCCGGTTGTCGATGCGGATGCAGCCGCCAACCTGGCCCGCTCCGGGACGTTGCTGGACGCTCGCGCGGCCGAGCGGTACCGCGGCGAGGTCGAACCGGTCGACCCGGTAGCCGGCCACATTCCCGGAGCGGTGAGCGCACCGACGACGGAGAACCTCGAGGTTGGTGGGCAGTTTCGAGACTCCGGCGAGCTGCGGCAGCGATTCGCCTCGCTCGGCGTCGACCCGGCCGCCCCGGTCGGCGTCTACTGCGGGTCAGGCGTAACCGCGACGCACGAGGTGGCGGCGCTCGCGATCGCGGGCATCGACGCGGCTCTGTATCCAGGATCGTGGTCGCAGTGGAGCAACGATCCGTCCCGCCCGGTGGCGACCGGCGGCCGGCCCTCCTAGTCGCAACCGCCGATGTCGTGCTCGTACGCCTCAAACACCAGGTCGGCGCCACGTTGCCGGTGCCGGACCAGAGATGCGAGCAGGTGCGTTCCGTCCTCACGGATCCGCTCGATCAGCTCGGCGCTGGCCTCGGGCACGGAGCCGGACAGGTCGGCGGCCAGCTTGCCGAGGGCCGCGATCGACGCGTGCGCGTCGGCGTGCTCGACTATGAGCCGGTTCACCGCGAAGCTGAGGCGCGGTGCGTGCCGAAGGATCTCCGCATACATGCCGTCCGCGCCTTCGGTCGCGACAACGTGTGCGTCGAACGCCTCGGCCAGCCGGTCGATTCCGGCTTCCACCCGGGTCGCCCAAGTTGGATCGCGTGCGGGGACGGCCAGCGCACGTTCGAGCGAGTTGATGGCCGCGAGCAGTTGAGCTCGCCGCGCCCGCGCGATGTCGACTGGCTCGGGCAGGGGACGTGGAGTCATGTCGGGGGCCATGGCCCACCTCCGGCTCTGCCGAAAGTGACGTCCTTCGATAGTCCCTGACCACACGCGGGCCGTAAAGGCCCCAGCGCTGTTTCATGACAAACTAGGGGACCAGGAGGGCTGCCGGAGAGGCCGAACGGGGAACTCTTGAAAAGTTCTAGGGCGGGGCCCACTCCGTCCTCGTGGGTTCGAATCCCACGCCCTCCGCTGATCGAACCAGGCCCGACACTCATGATCGAAGTGGCGGACGCACCGGATAGCCCATCCGCCACATCGATCAGGAATGGTCCCGCGCTCGCAGCGCAGATGCACCTGCCAGCACGGCCAACGCCGCGACGGCCCCGAGCGCAACTGCCCAGGTCAGTGAAGTAGCGTCGGCTACCAGGCCGACCGCCGGCGGTGCGACAAGGAATCCCGCGCGGGCCGCCAATGACACCAGGGCGACACCGTCAGCTGGACGCACCCCTGGCCGGTGTCCGGCGGCATGGAA
>JASLBX010000152.1 GCA_030146385.1 Jiangellaceae bacterium
TTGCTGACATCGACGGCCAGCCTGATCCGCCCATCGGCATCACGGGGCAGCGGAAGCCCGGCCAGCGTGCGGCGCAACCCGGGCGATCTCGATCCGTCCAGCGTTCAACCCGTCGTACAACGCGCCATGACCCCGCCGATGCACCCCGGCCAGGCACAACTCGACCAGCGTCCTCACCGGCCCCTCGCTGCAGCACCGCATCGGTGAGCTCAAACAGCACATCCGCTCGGGCGGTCAGGCAGTCGTAGAGCTCGACCCGAAACCAGGCAAGATCATCGAGACTTCCCGCCGGCGTAAGCTCGCCAACACGCCGCACATCGGCCACACTGAAGCCACGGCCATCGCCCTCGTCCTCGAAGTTCTGTGGAACGAACCCGAAGATGATCAGGCGATGGCCGTGCCGCACGCGCCGCGACACGCCGCACACGACCAACCCCCGCCGTCAATCACAACGGCGGAGGTTAAACGACAAGCTAAGGGAGCAGGACTGGACTCGGCGGGACGCACTGATCGGCGGAGCCGGGCACGATCGACTGCGCGGCGGCCGTGGTCGTGACAGCCTCGTCGGCGGCCAGGCGACCACAGCTTTTACGGCGGCCGAGGTGCCGACCGGCTCTACGAGTCCAACCGCGGGAGTCACGAGGACAACCGGCCGACCGAGCCGACTACTTCAACGGTGGCCCCGGCAGCCCGCGACGGCGACCTCTAGCAGACCCTCGACCGACCAGATCTCTCAAGAGGCTGAGCGTACCGCGTCCTTGCACGGCGGGTGCGGGGGGTCAGACGGTCAGCCGGAGACCAGGCAGAAGGGGTGACCGGCCGGGTCCAGGAGCACCCGCCACCTTTCGGCGCCGGGCTGGTGGTCCGGTTTCACCGCGCCGAGCCGCAGCACCCACTTCTCCGCCGCGTCGAGATTTTCGACGCGGAAGTCCAGGTGGAACTGCTGGGGCACGTCCTGACCGGGCCACTGCGGGGCCCGGTATCCGTCGACCCGCTGAAAGCCCAGGTCGCAGCCGGCGCCGCCGGTCAGAGCGACGAACTCATCCGTGCTGTAGCCGATCGGCATGCCGGTCAGTTCCTGATAGAACCGGGCCAGCGCGTTCGGTTTGGCGCAATCCAGAGTTACGCCTCGCAGCGTCGCAGTCGGCATCATCGGTTTCCTCTCGTCCATTGGCTTGTGAGGCCGGGCGGGCCGATCACCCGCGTCGGCCTCCCGGCTGGGCTCATCAGATCTACGACCTGGGGTGTGCGGTACGCAGCGCAAACGAACGCCTTCATCACATTCTCCGCATCCACTGTGGTGCTGGTGGCTGGCTGGTGTGCTGGTGGCAAGCGTGGTGCAGATCCATCGGGGACGACTGAAGCCCTCGAGCCTGAGCTGAGCATCGCCGAGCAGCGGCCCTTGCTGCCTGGCCGGCTGACAGTTTGACGATGCGATCGGTCGTCTCAGCTCCTTGCTCGTCGGTACCGGCGGACGGCGAGGGGAGCGAACACAGCGATGATGATCCCTGCCCAGGCGAGGGTGAACAGCACTGCGTTCTGCAGCGGCCACGCGCTGGGTTCTGGCGTGCCCGGTGGGATGTTGCCGAACAGCTCTCGGGCGGCCTGGGTTACCGCCGATACCGGGTTCCACTCGGCAAAGACCCGCAGCGGGCCTGGCAGGTTGTCCGACGGTACGAAGGTGTTGGAGATGAAGGTGAGCGGGAAGATCACCATGGTCGAGGCGTTGTTGACCACCTCGACGCTGGGGACGAGCAACCCGACGTAGGCCATGACCCAGGAGATGGCGTAGGCGAACAGCAGGAGCAGGCCGAACCCCAAGAGGGCGTTGCCGAGTCCGTTGTGGATCCGCCATCCGACGATGAGACCGGCTCCGGCCATGATGACCAACGAGCCCACATTGTAGATCACATCGCTGGCTGTTCGTCCGAAGATGACTGCTGAGCGTGACATGGGCAGCGAACGGAACCGGTCGATGATGCCTTTTTGCATGTCGTCGGCGAGACCGGCTCCGGTAAGGGTCGCGCCGAATGCGAGGTTGAGTGCGAACGCGCCCGCCACGAGGAACTCCGGGTAGGAGCCGCCTGGAATGTCGATAGATCCGCCGAACACGTATGCGAACATCAGGACCATGATGATCGGTGTGACCAGAACGGCCACCAGGATCTGGGGTACCCGTATCACTTTGATCACGTTGCGTCTGGCGATACTGATGCCATCGGCGAATGCGTAGCTGAGTGTTTCCATCAGAGGGGCTCCTTCATTGTCACGAGCTGTTGGGTGCTCGTTTGATCGTTGTTGTCGGTGCTGGTTGTTGAGCGGTTCTTGGATTCGGCGACATGACCGACGCGGTATCTCTTGACGAGACGGGGGTCGATGATGTTGTTGCCGCCAGCTGTGAGCGGCGCCCCGCTGGATTCTTCCTGCCCGGATGCGCCCAGTGGCGCGTCGAGGGCTGTTGATGAACTCGTGCATCCGAGCGCCTCCGAGCAGTGGTTCCTGGGAGCTCGTGCTAGTTGGGGGTTTCCGGTGGTGGTCCTGGGTATCGAGATCGCGTGATCTGCGCGGTGGTCCGCGCCTTACACCGCGATGACGACCTTTCCTGTGGCGTGGTGTCCGAGCATGTGGGCGACCGCGTCGGCAGCGTCGCTGAGCGCGTAGGTCCGGTCGATGACCACCGTGACGTCGCCGGATGTGAGGATTTCGGCGAGGGCATCTAGGTTCTCGCGGTTCACTACACAGGTGGCGAACTGCACATCGGTCGAGCCTCGCCCCATCAGCGTCGCCCGCGCCATCCTCGGCAGGCCGGCGAAAAGACCTCCGGTGTTCCCGATGCTGTTCGGAATGAGCATCCCGGTGGGTGTGAGTGCCCGCGCGGTCGCGGTGGGCGGGTGGTTCATCACGTTGTCGAGGATGACGTCGTACCGCTGCCCGCCGCAGGTGTAGTCCTCCTCTGTGTAGTCGATGACCTGGTCCGCGCCGAGGGACCGCACCAGCTCGACGTTCGGAGTACCGCACACGCCGGTGACTTCCGCACCGAGCGCCTTGGCGATCTGCACCGCAAACGTCCCCACGCCGCCCGACGCGCCGTTGATGAGCACCCGGGTACCCGGTCCGACCCTGCCCACATCACGGATCGCGATCAGCGCGGTAAGGCCCGACATGACCGATGCTGCGGCCTCTTCGAAGGTGAGGACGGCGGGCTTGTTGATGAGTTGGGACGCCGGGGCGACGGCGAACTCCGCGAACGCACCGCTTGCGGCCACGGTGGAGTCCCACAACGACCCGAACACCTCGTCGCCCGGTTGGAGGTCGGTCACATTTGTGCCGACGGCCTCCACGACCCCGGCGACGTCGGTTCCCCGCACCGGGGTCGACGGCTTCCGCAGCCCGGATTTCAGCCGAAGGATGTAGGGCGTTCCGGTTACGGTGATCCAGTCCGGGGTGTTCACACTGGTGGCCCGCACCCGAACCAAGACGTCGTTGTCCCCGACCGAGGGCCGATCGACCTCTGCCAACTTGAGCACTTGCAAAGGCGCGCCGTACCCGTCCTGGACGATGGCCTTCATGGTGGGGGTTGTCGGTGCTGTCATGTCTTTGCTTCTCCTTGTTCCACGAGCCCGCCTATTCGGTGCTGGCGGGTTCTCCTCGTCGTTGTCGGTGCTGGTCGTTGATCCGTTCTCGGTTTCGGCTACATGACCGGTGAGGAACAGGAACACGTCGTCGAGGGTCGGTTTCCGCAGGCCCACATCTGACAGCTCGATCCCTTCGGCGTCCAGAGAGCGCAGCGCCGCGGTGAGGGTTTGGGCTCCTCCGGTGACTGGGGCAATCACCGACCGCTCGTTGGTTTGGGGATCACCTACCGAGAACCGAGCCAGCACCCGCCGTGCGTCCTCGAGTCTGCTTTCCGAGCGGAGCGAGACTTCGATGCGCTCACCGCCGGCCATCGTCTTGAGCTCGTCGGCCGTGCCGTGGGCGATCTCGCGGCCGTGGTCGATGACCACGATGTCGTCGGCCAGCTGGTCTGCCTCTTCCATGTATTGGGTGGTGAGCAGCAATGTGCTACCCCGATTCACCAGGTCGCGGATCACATCCCACAGCTCGGTGCGGCTGCGTGGATCCAGGCCGGTGGTCGGCTCGTCGAGGAACAGAACCGGTGCTTGGGCAACCAAAGCGCCGGCGAGGTCGAGACGACGACGCATGCCACCGGAGTAGGTCTTGACCGGCCGGTCTGCGGCGAACTCGAGGCTGAACCGCTCGAGCAGTTCATGAGCCCTGGTCTTGGATCGCTTGGCTCCCAGACGGTAGAGCCGTCCGATCATGTCCAGGTTCTCGAAGCCGGTGAGGTGCTCGTCGACGGCTGCGTACTGACCCGAGAGTCCAATGCGTTTGCGCACCTCGCCCGGTGAGCCGACGAGGTCGGCTCCGGCCACGGTGGCGGTGCCCGCGTCGGGCTTGAGGAGCGTGGTCAGAATCGACACCGCGGTGGTCTTGCCGGCCCCGTTGGGGCCAAGCAGCCCGAGAACGGTTCCCTCGGGAACGGTCAGGTCCAGACCGGCCAGGGCGATCGTGTCGCCATATCTCTTGACCAGGCCACGTGCCTCGATGACTCCGCCGTCCCCGGGCGGAGCCGACGAGTCGGTCGATGGATGCATGGAGCTTTCCTTCTTGATGGGTGTGTTCCGCGTTCGTACGCTGTAAGTCATACGACGTAAGGTAGTCGTACGGCGTAAGGCTTGTCAAGCGGAGAAGTGATCGGGCCACGGACGTGTGGGGTGCCCAGTGATTGGGTGAGCCGGGGCGGCGAAGTGTTCCGGCCAGTCCTGCTTGGCCGCCCGGGCGACGACACCAGGTCCGTCTTTAGGCGCTGTGACGAGGGCTTTCACGGTCAGCCAGCGTTCCCACAACCGCTGGAAACTCGGCGCCCCGAGGGTTGTTGCCGACGATCGCCACGGCGGACGGGACGGTGACAAGCAGCCCCTGGCGATCCCGTGACACAGCTGCGAGCAATCAAGTCCGGTTGACCGGCCCACCATCATGTCCGCCTCGGGCATCCTCAACGAGCACGCCCAGGGCGAGTGTCAATCTCACCCACTCCCGGGCCGCGTCGGTCTCGAACGCCGATGCGAGCCACCCGGGCAACCGCCGCCCGCAGCGTGCTCCGCCGGCTCATTTCGATGGTCCCCGGTCGCCAGCGGACCGGAGGCCACCAATGGAACTCCCCAGCGACAGTTGATCCTCACTCCGAGCAGGACGCTCTTTCACTCGATCCTTCGGGTGGCTGGAG
>JASLBX010000015.1 GCA_030146385.1 Jiangellaceae bacterium
CTTGAGCAGAACCGTGTAGATCAGGACGTAGAACAGGTTCGCAGCCAGAGTCAGCGCTGCGGCCAGCGGATTCACGAAGGCGAGCATCAGGCCGATCGCGGCGGCGAGCATCGCGGCCGCGAACAGCGCACCCGCGCGCGGCGAGATCAATCCGGTCGCGATCGGCCGCCGCCTGGTCCGGCGCATGTGGACGTCGATGTCGCGCTCGAGTACCTGGTTGAAGGCGTGCGCGCTGCCGGCGGCGAGCGTCCCGCCCAGGAGCGTCACCGCGACCAGCCCGATCGGCGGAAGTCCACGCTCGGCGAGCACCATCGCGGGCAGAGTCGTGACAAGCAGCAACTCGATCACGCGCAGCTTCATCAGCGACACGTACGCACCGATCATCGTCCGCGCGGACGGCCGGCTTTGGCGAGTCGCGTTGACCACCGCGCGAGCAGGTTTCACGGTGGTCACTACTACCTCACGGCTGACGGTGAATCGCGGACATCCTGGACCGCTGACGACGCGGCCGAGTCTAGCCGGGCCACCATCACGCCGCCCCAGCACCTCGCCGCTCAGGCCCTGTGAGTCTCGACACGGCGCTTGCCTAGCTCCCTGGCTAACTGACAGGGGCATTCGGGTTTGCATCAAGCGGACGTGGCGGCCAAGACTCCCCAGTCCCTGCACGCCAAGCCGCCGCCACCTGATCGGGCGCGCCGCGATGTGACCAGGCGGCTATTCGTTATCCGCGTATGCCACGGGAGCTGGTTCATCAGCTCGAGTGAATCTCGGCCGCATGCGACCGCGGCGGCGTAGTCTCCCCGTTCGTACTGCACTGTGCTCAGCGTCCACAACGACATGGAGAGCCACCATCGTGCGCGCTTCGTAGGCCGTCGTACAGCTCGGAGCAGCAGGCATCAAGCTTCCATAATGCTGCAAAAGCGACAGTGTGGAAGCTCGGTGCAGATCAGCTTGGCACCGTGGAAACTCGCTGCCGCCCAACCACTCGCCTTCACCGATGCGGGCGCGCGGGGAATGGCGGCACCGATAGGCTCGTTGCCGGATTGTGACCTCGTGATCGAGGCCGTCCGCAGCCCGTGCCGCGTGAGAGGAGCCCGACGCCGGTGAGCGCCGACACCACGACACTCGACTGGACCAACCTGGACCGCCGCGCGGTTGACACGGTTCGAGTCCTTGCCATGGACGCCGTCGAGAAGGTCGGAAACGGCCATCCCGGCACCGCGATGAGCCTGGCCCCGGCGGCCTACCTGCTCTTCCAGCGGCATCTCCGTCACGATCCCTCGGACCCGCAATGGCTGGGCCGCGACCGCTTCGTGCTTTCTGCTGGGCACTCCAGCCTCACGCTGTACATCCAGCTGTACCTGTCCGGGTACCCGATGACGCTGGATGACCTCAAAGGCCTGCGCACCTGGGGTTCCCGCACGCCCGGCCACCCCGAGAACCACCGCACCCCGGGCGTCGAGACCACCACCGGCCCGCTCGGCCAGGGTGTGGGCAACGCGGTCGGCATGGCGATGGCGGCCCGCCGCACGCGCGGGCTGCTCGACCCGGACGCCGCACCGGGCACCAGCCCGTTCGACCACAACATCTACGTGATCGCCTCGGACGGCGACTTCCAGGAAGGCATCTCGGGCGAGGCGTCGTCGCTGGCTGGCACCCAACGGCTCGGCAATCTGATCGTCATCTGGGACGACAATCAGATCTCCATCGAGGACGACACCAGCGTCGCGTTCACCGAGGACGCCGTCGCCCGGTACGCCGCATACGGCTGGCACACTCAGACGGTCGACTGGCGCGGCAACGGCGGGCCGTACCACGAGGACGTCCACGCGCTGCACGCCGCGATCGAGAACGCCAAGGCGGCCACCGACCGGCCGAGCTTCATCGCGCTGCGCACGATCATCGGCTGGCCGGCGCCCAACAAGCAGGACACCGGCGCGATCCACGGCGCAAAGCTCGGTGCGGACGAGCTTGCCGCCACCAAGCGCATCCTCGGCGTCGACCCCGACGCGCCGTTCCAGGTCGACGACGAAGTCCGCGAGCATGCGCTCGACGTCCGCGAACGCGGAGCGAAGGCCCGCCTGGAGTGGGAAGAGCCCTTCGCCGCCTGGCAGTCCGCCAATCCCGACCAGGCGGCTCTTCTGGAACGGCTCCGCCGGCGCCAGCTGCCCGACAGCTGGGCCGACGCCATGCCCACCTTCGAGCCCGGCAAGGACGTCGCCACCCGCAAGGCTTCCGGCGAGGTGCTCGCGGCCATCGCCCCTGTCCTCCCAGAGCTTTGGGGCGGTTCGGCGGACCTGGCCGGCAGCAACAACACCACTCCCAAGGGCGAGCCGAGCTTCTTCCCGCCCGAGCGGTCCAGCAAGGAGTTCTCCGGCGACTGGTACGGCCGGGTGCTGCACTTCGGGGTCCGCGAGCACGCCATGGGATCGGTGCTCAATGGCATCGCGCTGCATGGCCTGACGCTTCCCTACGGCGGGACGTTCCTGGTCTTCAGCGACTACATGCGACCAGCCGTCCGGCTCGCCGCACTCATGCAATTGCCGGTGACGTACGTCTGGACGCACGACTCCATCGGCCTTGGCGAGGACGGCCCCACGCACCAGCCCGTCGAGCATCTCGCCGCGCTGCGTGCGATTCCGGGGCTGGACGTCGTCCGGCCGGCCGATGCCAACGAGACCGCCGCGGCTTGGCGCACCATCCTGGAGCACCACACGTCCGGCGAGCCACGTCCAGCCGGCCTGGCCCTGACCCGGCAGAACGTGCCGACGTTCCCGCGCGGCACGGACGGTTTCGCCGACGCCGAGGGAGTCGCCCGCGGCGGCTACGTCCTCGTCGACACACCGTCCGGCGCGGAGCCCGACGTCGTGCTCATCGGGACCGGCTCCGAGGTCCAGCTCGCGGTGGCCGCCCGGGAGCAACTGGCCACCGAAGGCATCCAGGCCCGCGTGGTGTCGATGCCGTGCCGCGAGTGGTTCGACGCCCAGGACGACGGGTACCGCGAGAGTGTGGTCCCGCCCAGCGTCCGGGCACGCGTCTCGGTGGAGGCGGCCGTGGCGCAGAGTTGGCGTGATCTCATCGGCGATGCCGGGCGCAGCGTCAGCCTGGAGCACTTCGGCGCATCGGCCGACTACAAGACGCTGTTCCGCGAGTTCGGCATCACTGCGGAGGCCGTCGTGGCCGCCGCCAAGGAATCCATTTCCGCTGCAAACTGATCGGCAACCATAGAGGGGACGAGCTGCCATGTCCGAGCCGCTCCGAGCACTGTCCGCACAGGGCGTCGCCATCTGGCTGGACGACCTGTCGCGCGACCGAATCCAGACCGGAAACCTGCAATCGCTCGTCGACGAGAAGCACGTCGTCGGTGTCACGTCCAACCCGACCATCTTTCAGGGCGCGATCTCCAAGAGCAGCCTGTACGACGACCACATCAAGGCGGCCGCCGAGTCGGATGAGGACGCCGAAGCCGCGGTCCGCCGCCTGACGACCGACGACGTGCGCTCCGCGTGCGACCTGCTGGCGCCGGTGGCCAAGCAGACAGTGATCGACGGGCGGGTCTCGATCGAGGTCGATCCCCGGCTCGCGCACGACACTGAGGCCACCACCGCGCAGGTTCACGACCTCTGGACGACGGTCGGCCGGCCGAACTTGTTCGTCAAGATCCCGGCGACTCGGGAAGGCCTGCCGGCGATCACCTCCAGCATCGCCGACGGCATCAGCGTCAACGTCACCCTGATCTTCTCGATCGACCGGTACCGCGAGGTGATGGACGCGTACATGACCGGGCTCGAGCAGCGCCTCGAAGCCGGCGAGTCACTGTCCGGCATCGAATCGGTGGCGTCGTTCTTCGTCAGCCGGGTCGACACCGAGGTCGACAAGCGGCTCGACGCGATGGGGACGGACGAAGCCCTGGCGCTACGCGGAAAGGCCGCGGTCGCGAACGCCCGGCTGGCGTACGCCGCCTTCGAGGACGTCGCTGCCAGCGAGCGGTGGCAGCGGCTCGAGGAAGCCGGCGCCGCCCGGCAGCGGCCGCTGTGGGCGTCGACCGGGGTGAAGAACCCTGACTACTCCGACACCATGTACGTGACCGAGCTGGTAGCACCCGGAACCGTCAACACGATGCCGGAGAAGACCCTCGATGCCGTGGCCTACCACGCCGAGATCACCGGCGACACTGTGACGCCGAACTACGACGACGCCCGCCGGACCATGGCGGCGCTCAAGGACATCGGCATCGACATGGCGGACGTGACGCAGGTGCTCGAGGATGAGGGTGTCGACAAGTTCGCCACCAGCTGGAACGACCTGCTCAGTACCGTCGAAGCGAAGCTCGAGGCGATGCGATGAACGCCTTTGTCGAGTTCGGCGCCGCTACGGACGCCGCCGTAAAACAACTCGTCGCAGACCAGGTGGCGTCCCGGATAGCCACGGGCGACGCCACGCTGTGGGGCCCGGCCGCCCAGGAGGAAGCCGCGGTCCGGCTCGGCTGGGTGAGCCTGTACGAGACGTCCCGGCCGTTGCTGGCCGAGGTCGAGGCGCTCGAGGCCGAACTCCGCGCCGAGGGCCTCGATCACATCGTGCTGTGCGGCATGGGCGGCTCGTCACTGGCGCCGGAGGTCATCACCAGCACCGCCGGCGTGGAGCTCACAGTCCTCGACACCACCGACCCTCGCGTCATCCGCCGCGCGCTGGCCGACCGGCTGGAGCACACCATCGTCGTGATCTCCAGCAAGTCCGGCACTACCGTCGAAACCGACAGCCAGCGGCGTGCGTTCGAAGCGGCGTTCAGCGAAGTCGGCATCGACGCTGCGTCCCGGATGGTCGTCGTCACCGACCAGGGTTCGACCCTGGCCCACCACGCCACCGAGTCGGGGTACCGGCGGGTCTTCCTCGCCGACTCCACAGTGGGCGGCCGCTATTCCGCTCTGACCGCGTTCGGGCTGGTGCCGAGCGGTCTGGCCGGGGCGGACATCGCGACGTTGCTCGACGACGCCGCCGCGGTCGGGCCACTGCTCGAAGTGGACTCCCCCGACAATCCCGCCCTTCAGCTGGGCGCGGCTCTAGGCTCGGGCCCGGCCGACAAGGTCACCATCGACGCGTCTACCTCGGGCATCATCGGGTTCGCCGACTGGGCTGAGCAGCTGATCGCCGAGTCCACCGGCAAAGAGGGCAAGGGCGTGCTGCCGATCGTCACGAGCCTGGACGACCCCGAGCTCCGTTGGGGAGCACAAGACTTACTGCAGGTACGTGTCGTTGAAGGAGCCCTCGGCGCGCAATTCCTGCTCTGGGAGTACGCCACGGCCGTCGCCGGGCGGCTGCTCGGCATCAACCCGTTCGACCAGCCGGACGTCGAGAGCGCCAAGAAGGCGGCCCGAGGCTTCCTCGATTCCCAGCCGGAACCCGAGCCGGCCGCTTTTGTTGACGGCGCCGTCGAGGTTCGCGGGTCGGAGGGTCTGCTCGACGGCGTCTCGTCGCTGCCCGCCGCTGTGGATGCGCTGCTCGGCCAGCTCGGCGAGCGCGGGTATGTCGCCGTCATGGCGTACCTCGACCGCGAAGGTGAGGACGCCGCGCTGGCCGAGATTCGGCGTCCCCTCGCCGTCCGCACCGAGCGGCCGGTGACGTTCGGCTGGGGACCGCGCTTTCTGCACTCGACCGGCCAGTACCACAAGGGCGGCCCCGAGATTGGGGTCTTCCTGCAGGTCACCGGCGCGGTGGAGGAGGACGTCGACGTGCCCGACCGGCCCTTCACGTTCGGCCAGCTGATCGCCGCCCAGGCAGCGGGCGACGCGCAGGTGCTTGCCGGCCTCGGCCGTCCGGTTCTCCGGCTGCACCTCACCGACCGCGCGGAAGGTATCCGCCAGATCCAGGACGTCGTCGGCAGCGCCGAGTAACCCAGCGCGGAAGGAGCCACCCGTTCGTGCCAACCAACACGAGACCGCGTAATCCGCTACGCGACCCGCGCGACAAGCGGCTCCCCCGCATCGCCGGGCCGTGCAGCCTGATCATCTTCGGGGTCACCGGGGACCTGGCCCGCAAGAAGCTGATGCCGGCCGTCTACGACCTGGCCAACCGTGGCCTGCTGCCGCCGGGCTTCTCCCTGGTCGGCTTCGCCAGGCGCGACTGGGCAACCCAGGACTTCGGCAAGCAGGTGCGTGACGCGGTCCGCGATAACGCCCGCACACCGTTCCGCGAGGCCACGTGGCAACAGCTCGCACAGGGGTTCCGGTTCGTCCCCGGCGAGTTCCAGGACGACGACGCGTTCGACAACCTTGAGAAGACCATCCGCGAGGTTGACGAGGCACAGGGAACCGGCGGCAACCACGCCTTCTACCTGTCAATCCCGCCGAAATTCTTCGACGTGGTGGTCAAGCAGTTGGCCCGCTCCGGGCTCGCCGAGGCTGAGACGGACGAGCAGTGGCGGCGCGTGGTCATCGAGAAGCCGTTCGGGCACGACCTGGTCAGTGCGCGCCAGCTCAACGACGTCGTCGAGGCGATCTTCCCGCCTGACTCTGTGTTCCGGATCGACCACTACCTGGGCAAGGAAACCGTCCAGAACATCATGGCGTTGCGCTTCGCCAACCAGCTGTTCGAGCCGATCTGGAACTCCAACTACGTGGACCACGTACAGATCACGATGGCCGAGGACATCGGCATCGAGGGCCGGGCCGGCTACTACGACGGCATCGGCGCCGCCCGCGACGTGATCCAGAACCACCTCCTCCAGTTGCTCGCGCTCGTCGCGATGGAGGAGCCGGTCTCGTTCGACGCCGCCGCGCTGCGGGCGGAGAAGGAGAAGATCCTCTCGGCCGTCCGCATATCCAATGACCTCGATCTCCACACCGCCCGCGGCCAGTACACGGGCGGATGGGCCGGCGGAGTCAAGGTCTCCGGATACCTGGACGAGGACGGCATCTCCGAGGACTCGCGGACCGAGACGTTCGCCGCCATCCGCCTCGACATCGAGACCCGCCGCTGGGCAGGCGTCCCGTTCTACCTGCGGACCGGCAAGCGGCTGGGCCGGCGGGTGACCGAGGTTGCGGTGGTGTTCAAGCGAGCGCCGCACCTGCCGTTCGAAGCGACCGCCACCGAAGAGCTCGGCGAGAACGCCCTTGTGGTGCGCGTCCAGCCGGACGAGGGGGTCACGATCCGGTTCGGGTCCAAGGTGCCGGGCACCGCCATGGAGGTCCGCGACGTGACCATGGACTTCGGGTACGGGCACTCGTTCACCGAAGCCAGCCCCGAGGCGTACGAGCGGTTGATCCTGGACGTCCTGCTCGGGGACCCGCCGCTGTTCCCGCGCCAGGAAGAGGTCGAGCTGTCCTGGCGGATCCTCGATCCCATCGTCGAGCACTGGGCCAAGGCCGGCCAGCCGGAGCCGTACGCTTCCGGCAGCTGGGGGCCTGTCAGCGCCGATGAGATGCTCGCCCGGGACGGACGGAGCTGGAGACGGCCATGATCATCGACATGCCGTCCACCACGGCTAACGACGTTGCAAAGCGGCTGGTGGAGCTTCGCGAGCGGCATGGCGCGATCGCTCTGGGCCGAGTGCTCACACTGGTCATCGTCGTCGATGAAGAGCACGCCGAGGCCGCCATCGAGGCCGCCAACCATGCCAGTTACGAGCACCCATGCCGGTCCATCGCGGTCGTCCGCGAGACGTCGCGCGGGTCCGCCCGGCTCGATGCCCAGGTCCGGGTCGGCGGCGATGCCGGCGCCAGCGAGGTGGTCGTGCTGCGGACGTTCGGTGCACTGACCGGTCACGCCGAGTCGCTGGTCATGCCGCTGCTGCTGCCGGACAACCCACTTGTGGTGTGGTGGCCGGGCGAGTCACCCCGAGTGCCTGCCGAGGATCCCGTTGGACGATTCGCCCAGCGCCGGATCACCGACGCCGCCGCGTGCAAGCGCCCGTCCGCCGCCCTCGCCGACCGCGCCGAGACGTACCGCCCCGGCGACACTGATCTGACCTGGACCCGCCTCACCCTGTGGCGAGCGTTGCTGGCGGCAGCGCTCGACCAGCCGCCACATGAGCCGGTCACGAGCGCGCGCGTGGTCGGCGGGTCGGCCAACCCCAGCGCCGACCTGCTCGCCGCCTGGCTGGCTCTGACGCTCGACAGCCCGGTGACGCGAACCAAGGCCAGCGGCGTCGATGCGCTGCTCAGCGTCCGGCTCGAACGCGAGTCGGGACCGATCACGATCGACCGCCCCGGTGAGGACATCGCCACGCTGACCACTCCCGGCCGGGTCGATCGCCGGGTGGCACTCCCCCGGCGGACGGCGGCCGAGTGCCTGGCCGAGGAACTGCGCCGGCTCGACCCCGACGACGTGTACCGCGAGGTCCTGTCGACCGGGCTGGAACAGCTCCGTACGACCGGACGCATCAGCCGCACGAAGGTGAAGGCAGGCTCGTGACACCTCCGATCGTCGTCATCCACAATGACCCGGAGGTGTTGGCCGGCGCCGTCGCCGCCCGGCTGATCATCCGGCTGGTCGACGTGCAGGCAGCCCTGGGCTCCGCGTCCGTCGTTCTCACCGGTGGCCGGATCGCGGCCAATACGCTCACCGCGATCGCCGAATCCCCGGCCCGGGCTGCCATCGACTGGTCGCTACTCGACGTCTGGTGGGGCGACGAGCGGTTCCTCCCGTCCGGCGACGCGGAGCGAAACGAGACACAGGCGCGCGAGGCGCTGCTCGACCAGGTGCCGGTCAACCCGGAGCGGGTGCATCCCATGCCGGCCGCGGACGGCGACCTGCAGCCCGAGTCGGCCGCCGAGCAGTACGCGGCGGAGCTCGCCCGCGCGTCGCGTCCTGAGCATCACGGCGCCGTTCCGATGTTCGACGTCCTGCTGCTCGGCGTCGGGCCGGACGCGCACGTCGCGTCCCTGTTCCCCGAGGAACCGGCGCTGTACGAGAAGCGGACCGTGGTGGCGGTGCGCGGCGCCCCCAAGCCGCCGCCGACCCGGATCTCACTCACCTTGCCGGCCATCCGGTCCGCCGCCGAGGTGTGGCTCGTCGTCTCAGGCGAGGACAAGGCCGGCGCGGTCCGGCTCGCCTTGTCCGGCGCGGGCGAAGTCCAGGTGCCGGCTGCGGGCGCGCGAGGCCGTCAGCGCACCCTGTGGCTGCTCGACCGGGCCGCAGCGTCGCAGCTGCCCCCCGGGCTCGAGCGCATCGCCTCCCCGTGACGCCGGTTGATCACGTTCAGCATGCCTGTGGGTGCCGTACCAGGCGCGTGCGCCTAGTGAAGTGCCGACAGGCCTGCTGAACGTGATCGACCCGAGATCAGGAGCCGCGGATCTTGCGGAGCTCGCGGAGCGCCTCTTCGAGCAGGGCCGCGCCGTCGGCGTCGCTGCGCCGCTCCTTCACATAAGCGAGATGCGTTTTGTAAGGCTCGTTGCGCGGGATCGGCGGCGGGTTCTCGCGGTCCTGGCTGGCCGGGAGGCCGCAACGGGGGCAGTCCCACAGATCGGGGATCACTGCATCCGCCGCGAAGCTGGGAGTGGTCTCGTGCCCTTCACCGCAGTAGAACGCTACGTACTTGCGGGGAGCGGACTCGCCACGTTCGGCCTCCCCCATGGGACCGGCGCCCACCCGGCTGCCCCGAATGGCATTGCCATTTGCCACAGGTCGTACTCCCTCAATCGCAGGTGGATGGACCGATCAGGTGGCGATCAGTCCTAGACCAATGATGCTGGCCCCCCAGACAATGCCGACGGCGATGGTCAGGCGATCGAGGTTGCGCTCGGCTACCGTCGAACCCCCCATTGACGACGACACACCCCCACCGAACATGTCGGACAGGCCGCCACCCTTGCCCTTGTGCAACAGCACAAGCAGGATGAGTATCAGGCTGGTGATAATCAGCAGGATCGAGAACAACAGCTTCACGGTTTTGCCTTGGTCCTTCCGGTCGGCCGGGGTAGCCGGCACGGGCAGAGCCAAGCCTACGCCGAACCCCGCGGTCGATGGTAACGGCCCTCCCCGGCGCGTCCGCCCTCGGCCGGGGAAGGCCATGATGAAC
>JASLBX010000210.1 GCA_030146385.1 Jiangellaceae bacterium
TCCCGTCCGGCTGCCCGAAGCCGGTGCTCCAGTCGCCGAACACGTACCGCCCGCGTAGCTGCGGCAGTTCCTGACCGCGGTACACCCGGCCGCCCACGACCGCGACACCCACGCCGTCCGGCACGTTGCTGGCATTCCCGTACTCGACGATCGGGTCAACAAGCGGGTCACCGAACAGCGGTCCAACGTCAGGGCAGGTGGCCGGCGGGTTTCGTGGGTTGTCCGGGTCGAAGCAGTGGGTGGCCTCCTTGACGTTCCAGCCGTGGTTGGCACCGCGCTCGACGAGGTTGACCTCCTCGAACAGGTGCTGGCCGACGTCCGCGACGAACAGGTCGCGGCCGTCGAACGTGAACCGGTACGGGTTGCGGAACCCGTACGCAAAGATCTCATCGGCGCCGTCCCTCCCGACGAACGGGTTGTCCGCAGGAACGCCGTACGGATCTCCGCGGTCCACCTCGATCCGCAGCAGGCTGCCGAGCAGGTTCGTGGCGTCCTGGCCATTGCCCAGGTCGGGAGTGTGGCCGAGGCCGACGTCGTTCGCGCCGCCGCCGTCGCCGAGGGCGATGTACAGGTAGCCGTCGGGGCCGAAGTGGATGTCGCCGGCGTTGTGGTTGAACTGCGGCTGATCGACTTGCAGCAGGATCCGCTCGGAGTCCGGGTCGGCCTTGTTCGGGTCGTCTGACGAGACGCTGAACTCCGATACATGGCTCGTGTGGTTGAAGCCCTCCGGGCCGCCGTCACGCAGCGGCGCGCTGTAGTAGACGAAGAACCGGCCGCTGTCTGCGTAATCGGGATGGAACGCGAGTCCCAACAGGCCGCGCTCGTCGAAGCCCGGCATCAGGGTGACCATCCGGTCGCGCACGTCCAGGAACGGCTCGCTGAGCATTGTGCCGTCGGGCAGGATGATCCTGATCAGCCCGCTCTGATCGACGACGAAGCGCCGGTCGTCGCCGGGTGGCAGGTTGAGGTGCACCGGCTGCACCAGGCCGTCAGCGAGCAGTTCGACGCCGACGGTCGGCCCGGCCGGGATGGCGCGGCTGTCCTCCTGGGCGGCTGCCGTCCCCACCGCTAGCGCGGCGGAAAGGATCAGGACCGCTGGGATGCTCCATCGTCGTCGCATCTGCGTTCTCCCTTCTCATGTTGTGTGCATGACGTGCCCACTGGCGAGTACGGGAGGGCGGGAGGTCTGGTTCAGATCCGGGCGGTACAGCTGGTCAGCAGGCGCGGATCATTGTTCGACGACGCCCGCCGCAGGGCCTCCTGCCGGTACGATCGCGGTGTCGTTGCCGACCGGCGCCGCTTGGTTCGACTTGGCCTCTGACCGCTGCGGTCAGGGGCCGTTCGAGTCTTAGAGCCGGCTCGGCAGCCGTGGCCGAAGGGGTAGCGGGTGGACGTTGACGCGCTCAACACCGTCCTGCTCGCGGGTGCTGTCGTGGTGGTGGCCGCGGTGGTCGCGGTGCGTGCGAGCGTCCGGTTCGGACTGCCCACTCTGGTGTTGTACCTGCTCATCGGAGTGTTGCTCGGCGAAGCTGTGATTGGCGTCCGGTTCGATGACGCCCGGCTTGCCCAGGCGCTCGCCTTCGGTGCACTGGTCGTGATCCTCGCCGAGGGCGGGCTGACCACGCGGTGGGAGGACCTGCGGCCTGCTCTGGGCGTCGGGCTGTCGCTCGCTACCGTCGGTGTTGCAGTGACCACGACAGTCGTCGCGCTGCTCGGGCACTTCGTGATCGGCCTGGACTGGCAGCTCGCTCTCCTGCTGGGCGCGGTCTTCGCGCCGACGGACGCGGCCGCGGTGTTCTCGACGCTGCGCCGGGTACCGCTGAGCCGGCGGGTGGCCAGGAGTCTCGAGGCGGAGTCGGGCCTCAACGACGCGCCGACGGTGGTGCTCGTCACGCTCATCAGTACCGGCGACGTGACCGAGCGCGGCCTCGGGATAATGGCCGCGGGCATGGTGTACCAGCTCGTGGTCGGAGCCGCCGTCGGCCTGTTCATGGGATGGATCGGGGTCGCCGTCGTCCGCCGCGCCGCGTTGCCCGCGTCAGGTCTCTACCCGCTGCTGGTGCTGACCATCGCCGTGCTCGGGTACGTGGGCGCTTCGATGATCAACGCGAGTGGGTTCGCGGCCGTGTACATTGCCGCGCTCATCCTGGGCAATGCCCGGCTGCCGCACCGGATCGCCACCAGATCCTTTGCCGAAGGGCTGGCCTGGGCCGCGCAGATCGGCCTGTTCGTCATGCTGGGCATGCTGTCGTCGCCGGCCGAGATGCCGAGTGCGATTCCGACGGCACTCGTCGCCGGCGTAGGGCTCATGCTGCTGGCCCGGCCACTCGCCGTATTGGTGGCGTGCCTACCGTTCCGGCTCCCGTGGCGCGAGCTGGCGTTCATGTCGTGGGCCGGCTTGCTCGGCGCCGTGCCGGTTGTGCTCGCGACGATCGCCCTCGCCGAGGGAGCCGACGGATCACGGCAGTTGTTCGCCGTCGTGTTTCTCGTCTCGGTGGTGCTGACGACCGTCCAGGCGCCGACGCTGCCGTGGATCGCGCGGCGCCTCGGAGTGGCTGAGGATGCCCAGCCCCGCGACGCCGAGGTCGAGTCGGCACCGCTGGAACGGGTCGCCGCCGATCTGATTCAGGTGCGCGTCCCAGAGGGCTCGCGGCTCCACGGCGTGGAAGTGGGCGAGCTTCGGTTGCCACCCGGCGTCGCCGTGTCTCTGATCGTTCGAGGGGGAGAGAGCTTCGTACCTGAGTCGCGCACCAGGCTGCGGATCGGTGACGAGTTGCTGATCGTCTCGCCGCGGGACCTGCGGATACCGACCGAGCGGCGGCTGCGCGCGGTCGGAAAGCGGGGCCGGCTGGCGGGCTGGTTCGATTCCGATAGCGAATAGTCAGCAGATCGGCAGCGGCTCGACGGTGCTCGTGGCCTCCGGATCGGGTTCCGGATCCTGCGGGCCGATGGCTTCGAACTGCTCGCCGAGCACGACGTCGATGACCTCATCGGTGCGCTCGTCCCGGACGACCACCGCGCCGGGGAACTGAGACATGATCAACTGCACGGTCACGTCGTCGGGATTCGCCGCCCGGACCTCGGCCACACCCGTGACCGACCGGTTCATGGGGTCGTTCGCGACGTCGAGAATGACGTATCCCTGCTCGCGCATCTCGCGTGCGACCTGGCTGGCCAGGCCGTTGCGGCTGGTGCCGTTGTAGACGTTGACGCTGATCTCTTCCGGCGGTGGCGCGTCGGTCGGCACGGCCACCGCGCAGGCGGGTGTCTCGGTGACCGGCTCGTTCTCGTCCGCCGTCGCGGC
Source organism: Jiangellaceae bacterium (assembly GCA_030146385.1). Lineage (GTDB taxonomy): Bacteria > Actinomycetota > Actinomycetes > Jiangellales > Jiangellaceae > JASLBX01. The sequence goes on from JASLBX010000210.1 coordinate 3,305, forward strand.
CGGCTCCGTGACGACCTGCCAGGCGTACCACGCCGCCCACACGACGAGACCGATGAGGACGAGGAGCGTGACCGTGGTGCGGATACGGCGCCACATGCGGCGATGCCCGACATTATCCTCGAGCGGCGGGACGGCCATCGACCCTCCGGATGCTGGGGAAGTTACGTGCGCGAGCTTAGTCGCGACTGCGGCTTTTCACTCACCAGTGTCAGCACTCGGGCATGGATGACGGCCCGCTGCTGAAGCGCGGCACGCAATGCCCGGTGCAGCCCGTCCTCGAGGTACAACTCGCCTTCCCACTCCACAACATGAGCGAACAGGTCGCCGTAGAACGTGGAGTCGGCGGCCAGGAGGGTCTCGAGGTCGAGCGTCCGCTTAGTCGTGACGAGTTCATCGAGCCGGACCTGACGTGGCGGTAGCTCTGACCACGCACGCAGGCTGGTGTCGTGTTCGGGATAAGGACGCCCGTCTCCGACTCGTTTAAAGATCACCCACCCTAGTGTATTCGGTCTCGCTAGGCTGCAGCGGGATCGTAGGGAGGGCGCGCGTCCGCGCCGTCAGAGGACGCGGTGCTTCAAAAGATCGTGAGCTCGTCGCCACTGGCGCCCAAGTACGCCGAGGCCATCGACCGTGAGTCCGCCTACGAGAAGCTGATGGGCGAGATCGCGGCCGGGCCTGGCGCACCGGCCGAGCCGGCGCCGCCGGAGACGACCGTCCCGGAGGACGATCCGTACGCGGGCATGACGCCGCAGCCGTCGTCCGGCGGCGAGTCGTTGCTCGAAACGTTCCTGAACTCGAAGACCGTCGAGTCCCTCGGCAAGGAGATCCTGCGCGGCGTGTTCGGCAACCGCCGCCGCCGCTAGCACCGTCACTGGGTTTCGAGTTCTTCGGCGCAGATCTCCGCCAGTTCTTCGAGGTAATCGGCCAGCGGTTGCAGGCCTACCTCGGCGCGTCGCTGTTCGACGTTCTCTTCGTTCGCGATCGGCCCTGGCACCGCCTGGCCGTCGACGCACCCGATCTGCGTGCCGTAGATCTGCGCCTCGCCACGGTTGGCCGCCACCCGGTCCTCCAGGTAGGCGAGTTCGGTCGAGTCAGCCTCCCCGTCCTCCACCGCCTCGTGCATCAGCTCGAGTGCCCGCTCCTGGAACTCCACGTCCAAGTCGGAGTGCTGAGCGATCAACCATGCCGCCGTTGCGCCGTCCGTCCCGACGAGCGACTGGGTGGGCCACCCGTACTCGTCGATGATCTCAGCGAGGCGGGCCGTGCGCTCGCGGTCTCCGTTGCCGGCGACCTCGCCGGTCCGCTCGGCCTGGTCGGCGGCCTGCATCTCGACGAGCTCGGTCTGCAGGTCGAGGTTGAGCTCGACCGGTTCCGAACTGCACGATGCGGCCGCGACCACGACCGCGACTGCGGAGGCGAGGATCCTGGCCAGCCGGCGCATCTGCACGGTGATCATTCTATGCACGGACATGGCCCCGAGCGAGGGGTGCGCCGCACCTCACAGCGCCGGCCGCTTGCGCTGCGGGCACCCACCTGACTAGCGTCAGCAAAGCCTGGACGACCGTCCAGGTGCTACGAGTGCCAGCGAAGTCCGGTGAGATTCCGGCGCTGTCCCGCAACTGTGAAGCCCACCGCCAAGCGGTGGGACGAGCCAGGTCGCCTGCCTCGTGGCTACGAATCTGTCCTCGGAGGAAGGGCCGTTCGTGCGGCGAGAGCCACGCAGACGACTTTCCTCCTCCCAGCCGGAGGAGGCTCCCATGAAGCATGCTTGGGCACTCGCCCTCATCGCGTTACTTGCCACGGCCTGTGGCGCTGACGACACAGAACCCGAAGCCGCCGGGCCGGACACGGCACAACCGACCACCGAGCAACCAGCCGACGAGGCGGCGTTCCCCGTGACGGTCGGCTCCGGAGAGATGGCCGTGGAGATTCCGGCCCAGCCCGACCGGATCGTATCGCTGTCGCCGACCGCCACGGAGGTGCTGTTCGCGCTCGGCGCGGGCGACCTCGTAGTCGCGGCCGACGAATACTCGACGTATCCCGAGGAAGCACCCACCACCGACCTGTCCGGCTTCACTCCCAACGTCGAGGCGGTCGCGGCCTACGACCCTGATCTCGTCGTCGCGTCCTCCGACCCTGGCGAGCTGGCGTCGAGCCTGGCCGAGATCGGCGTCCCGACGCTGATCCACCCCGCGGCGGCCACGATCGACGACACCTACACGCAGATCGAGCAGCTCGGAGTGGCGACCGGACACGGCGCCGAAGCGACCGAACTGGTCGCGCAGATGCAGGCTGACATCGACGCCCTGGTGGCCCAGCTACCGGAGCGCGCCGAACCCGTGAGCTACTACCACGAGCTCGATGAGAGCTACTTCTCCGTGACCAGCGAGACGTTCATCGGCCAGCTGTACGGGCTGCTCGGCATGCAGAGCATCGCAGACGAGGCCGGCGACGAGAGCGGCGGCTACCCGCAGTTGAGCCCCGAGTTCATCGTCGAGGCCGACCCGGACGTGATCCTGCTCGCCGACGCGACCTGCTGCGGCGTGGACGCCGACCAGGTCTCCAACCGGCCCGGCTGGGAGCAGATGACGGCAGTCCAGGCCGGCCGGATCATCGCACTCGATGAGGACGTCGCGAGCCGCTGGGGGCCACGCATCGTGGACTTCCTCGAGACGCTCGCGGCGGACCTCGCCGCGGTGGAGCTCCTCGAGCTTGAACCGGCGGGATGACATGGCAACCGTCTCGGCGGCGGCCGAGACCGTCACGATCCAGGCGCGGGGTCGGCGCTGGTGGCTGCTGGTCGCCGCTGCCCTCCTCACCGTCTCGGTGCTCGCCGGCATGGCGATCGGGCCCGCCGACGTGCCGTGGCGTGGGTTGCTCATCGAGGCCGCGAACGTGGTACCCGGCGTCGAACTGTCCGGCGGGCTGGACGAGCGGCAGCAGGCCATCCTGTGGCAACTCCGAGCCCCGCGCGTCATCCTCGGCGTCCTCGTGGGTGGCATGCTCGCGGTCGCCGGCGCCGGGTACCAGGGGGTGTTCCGCAATCCGCTCGCCGACCCCTACCTGCTCGGTGTCGCGGCGGGGGCCGGGCTCGGCGCAACCCTCGCAATTGTGTCCGGAGCCAGGAGTGGCCTGCTACCGCTTGCCGCCTTTGCTGGAGGTATGGGCGCGGTGGCGGCGACCTATGCCCTCGGACGGACGGCCGGTGGCCGCAGCACCCACTCGCTGATCCTGGCCGGCGTCGCGGTGGCCGCTTTCCTCGCGGCGGTGCAGACCTATGTCCAGCAGCGGCACGCCGACACCCTGCGTGAGGTGTACGGCTGGCTCCTGGGCCGGCTCCTTACGGCCGGCTGGGGAGACGCCCTGGCCATCGCGCCGTACGTGGTCGTCGCGGCCATCGTGATCCTTGCCCATCGCCGGCTGCTGGACGTGCTCAGCGTGGGCTCCGCCGAGGCGAGCGCCATGGGTGTGCCGACCGCGCGCGTTCGGCTGGTCGTCGTGTTAGCGGCGACCCTGGGGACGGCCGCCGCTGTGTCGGTAACCGGGCTGATCGGTTTCGTCGGCATCGTGGTTCCGCACGCGGTGCGGATGATTGCCGGAACCTCGTACCGCGTCGTGCTGCCGGTGTCCGTCCTGGTCGGCGCGGCCTTCCTGGTGTGGGCCGACGTCCTGGCCCGGACGCTGGTCTCGCCTGGCGAGCTTCCGGTCGGCGTCGTGACGGCATTCGTGGGAGCACCGTTCTTCACCCTCGTGCTGCGGCGTGCCAGAAGGGCCTGGTGATCGCGCCATGAGCACACTGACCGTCAACCAGGTGAGCGTCGAACTCCTGGGCGCGCGCGTACTCCGGGACGTCAGCCTGACCGTGCCGTCGGGCCGGTGGGTGACGCTGGTGGGGCCGAACGGCGCGGGCAAGACCACGCTGCTCCGCGCCGTCACCGGAGCCGTCGAGCACTCGGGTCAGATCGGCCTGGACGAGCGTGACGTAGGACGGCTGGGGCAACGGGAGCGGGCCAGGACGATCGCGGTTGTGCCGCAGCAGCCGGTGCGGCCGGACGGCATGACCGTGCTCGACTACGTGCTGCTGGGCCGGACGCCGTACGTGTCGTACTTCGGCGTCGAGACGGCCGCGGACGTCGCCGTGGTTGCCGACCTGCTCGAGATTCTGGAGCTCGCCGAACTGGCGGGGCGGCAGGTGACGTCGCTTTCCGGCGGCGAGTTCCAACGGGCCGTGCTGGCCCGGGCGCTGGCGCAACAGGCACCGATCCTGCTGCTGGAC